>CAYJCS010000018.1:0-4863 GCA_964368715.1 uncultured Bacteroidaceae bacterium
GCAAAGGAAATTATGTGCATCAGAGTGCTGGGCGGTTCTTTCCGCAGAAGCGGCAATATCGGCGACGTCATAGTTGCATCGGTAAAGACTGCTATTCCCGGCGGCAAGGTTAAGAAGGGCGACGTCATCAGGGCGGTCATCGTCCGCACCCACTTCGGCATTCAGCGTCCCGACGGCAGTTCAATCAAATTTGACGACAACGCTGCTGTCATCATCGACAGCCAAAAGCAGCCTCAAGGCACCCGTATTTTTGGGCCGGTGGCAAGAGAACTACGCGATAAAGATTATATAAAAATCGTGTCGCTCGCTCCCGAAGTGCTGTAAGGAGGCAGTGATTTATGGCAAAAATGAACATTAAAAAAGGTGATAACGTCATGGTTATCGCAAGAAAAGATAAAGGCAAAGCAGGCAAGGTTTTGAAAGTCGTCCCAGATGATAACAGAATTTATGTCGAAGGCGTAAATATCGTTTCCAAGAGCAAAAAGCCGAGAAACGCTCAGGACAAGGGCGGAATCTTGAAGCAAGAAGGCAAGATTGACGTGTCCAACGTCATGCATATCTGCCCCGCTTGCGGCGAGGTCGTCAGAGTCCGTCACGCAGCTGAAGCAAACGAAGAGGGCAAAATGAAGTCCACTAGAATTTGCGCAAAGTGCGGTGCGTCTCTTGACGAGAAGAAATCTTCTGCAAAGAAAGCAGCCAAAAAAGCCGCAAAAACAAAGGCAAAAAAGGCTGATAAGAAAGACTAACCACACGGAGGTATTATTGTGGCAGACAAGAAAAATCAGGTTGCTAAAGCAACTGCAACCGATAACAGTGCCGGCAGAAACAGAATGAGAACGATGTATCGTGAAGAAGTCGTTCCCGCTTTGGTCAAGCGCTTCGGCTACAAAAACGTCAACGAAGTTCCCCGTCTTGAAAAGATAGTGCTCAACATGGGACTCGGCGACTGCAAAGACAACAATAAATCCTTGCAAATTGCCGTCGGCGAACTCACACAGATTGCCGGTCAAAAACCCGTTGTAACAAAATCGAAAAAGAGTGTTGCAAACTTCAAGGTGAGAACAGGTCAAAACGTCGGAGCAAAAGTCACTCTGCGCAATCAGAGAATGTATGACTTCCTTGACAAATTCATCTCCATTGCGCTCCCCAGAGTGCGCGACTTCCGCGGGGTTTCCTCCAAGTCGTTTGACGGAAGAGGCAACTACGCCGTCGGTGTGAAAGAACAACTCATGTTCCCGGAAATTTCCTACGATCAAATCGAGAAAGTCCGCGGATTTGATATTTGCATCGTTACCACCGCAAAGACGGACGAAGAGGCTCGTGAGTTATTGAAACTTATGGGCATGCCTTTCGCCAAGTAAGGAGGACTAAACTATGGCAAAAACTTCAATGAAGATAAAGCAACAAAGACCTCAGAAATTCTCGACGAGAGAGTATACGCGTTGCCGCATCTGCGGACGCCCTCACTCAGTCTTGAAAAAGTACGGTGTTTGCAGAGTTTGCTTCCGCGAACTTGCATATAAAGGTCAGATACCCGGCGTCAAAAAGGCCAGTTGGTAAAGAGGAGGACGAATAATATGACAGATCCAATTGCAGATATGCTTACAAGAATCAGGAACGCCCTCGTCGCCAAGAAGGAAACGGTCACCGTTCCCGCCAGCAAGATGAAGGTTTCAATCGCAGACATTCTCGTCAGAGAAGGATACGTCAAGAGTTTCCAAATCGTTGAGAACCCCGTTCAAAACGATATCGTAATTACTCTCAAATACGCACCCGTCAAAGGCATGAAAGTCATCACGGGACTAAAAAAAGTCTCAACCCCCGGCTTGCGCGTTTACGCAAACGTCGACAAACTCCCCAAAGTTCTGAACGGAATGGGCATTGCCATTCTGTCCACCAACAAGGGCATTTTGACCGACAAAGAAGCCAAGGAACAAAAGGTCGGCGGCGAAGTTCTCGCCTACGTCTGGTAAGGAGGAAATATTATGTCTCGTATAGGTAGAGCCCCCATTGCCATTCCGGAAAAAGTCACCTTTTCCAACGTGGACAATCTCATCACGGTAACAGGGCCTCTCGGCACACTCACCCAAAAGGTTGACGCGTCGATAACCGTTTCCGAAAAGGACGGTCACATAATTGTGGAACGTCACAGTGATGACAAGGAACACCGCGCTATGCACGGTTTGTACCGCGCACTTATCAACAACATGGTTATGGGTGTGACCAAAGGTTTTGAAAAATCTCTCATCGTGTCGGGAGTTGGCTACAGAGTTACCGCAGCCGGCAACAAACTTTCGATGCACATCGGTTTTTCTCACCCCGTGGAAATCACCGCGCCCGCAGGCGTCACGTTCGCACAGCCCGCGCCCCTCGAAATAACAGTAAAGGGCATTGACCGTCAGGCCGTCGGACAAACCGCGGCAACCATCAAGGCTATCAAGCCCGTCGAGCCGTATCACGGCTATGGAATCCACTATAAGGACGAAGTTGTCATCCGCAAAGTGGGTAAGGCCGCAGGCAAGTAAGAGGTGAAATATGATAGTTAAGAAAGACAAAAACGAAGATAGAATCATCCGTCACGAAAGAGTCAGACGCAATATTGGCAGTGGAACTGCCGAGCGTCCGCGCCTTTCAGTGTACCGCAGCACCAACCATATATACGCCCAAGTTATCGACGACGTAAAAGGCAACACCGTCTGCGCAGCATCCACGCTTGAGAAGGATATCGCAAAGAGCGTAGCCAAGCTTAACAAGACCGAAGCCGCGAAGGTAGTCGGCAAGGCAATCGCAGAAAAGGCGAAAAAACTCGGTATCACCGCGGTGATATACGACAGAGGCGGTTACCTCTACACCGGCAGAGTTAAAGCTCTCGCCGACGGCGCCAGAGAAGGCGGTCTCGAGTTTTAGGAGGAATTATGGCAGAACAACGCGATAACAGAAGAAAAGATAGAAACAACCCCCGCGAGGACGACGGATTCAACAGCAAACTTATTGCGGTGAACCGTGTTACGAAGGTCGTTAAAGGCGGACGTAATATGCGCTTCAGCGCGCTCGTGGTAGTCGGAGACGGAAACGGAAAGGTCGGTCTCGGAATGGGCAAAGCGGCGGAAGTTCCGGAAGCCATTGAAAAGGCAACCCAACTTGCAAAGCGCAACGTCACGTTAATTTCCCTCAAGGGTACGACGATACCTCACCAAACGATCGGTAAGTTCGGACGCGGCAACGTGCTGCTTCTCCCCGCCGAACAAGGTACCGGCGTCATCGCAGGCGGTGCAGTGCGTTCAGTGCTTGAAGTTGCAGGCGTCAAGGATATCAGAACCAAATCTCTCGGCTCCAACAACCCCATCAACAGCGCAAAAGCCACGCTCGAAGGACTTCGCAGTCTTCGTAGCGCCGAACAAATTGCCAAACTCCGCGGCGTAGACGTGGTCGAAGGCTAAGGAGGACGATATGGCAAAGAAAGCAGAAACCGAACAGGTTAAAAAGATTAAAGTCACCCTCGTCAAGAGTACCATTGCAAGCCTAAAAAATCACAAGGCAAACGTGGAAGCACTCGGTCTTCATAAGATCGGTGGATCAAACGTTTTTGATGATACTCCCGTTGTTAGAGGAATGATAAAGAAAGTCGCTCACCTTGTAAAGGTTGAGGAAATCTAGGAGGCATTATGAACATTCAAGATTTGAGACCCGCAGAGGGCGCAAAAACCTCCACGAAGAGAGTCGGACGCGGTATAGGTTCCGGCATGGGCAAAACTTCAACCCGCGGCCATAAAGGTCAGTGGGCAAGAAGCGGCGGCGGTGTCCGTCCCAACTTTGAAGGCGGCCAAATGCCAATGACCAGACGTATCCCGAAATTCGGCTTCAATAACAAGCAGTTCACAAGCGTCTACAACACCGTCAACGTCGAAGTTTTCAATATGTTTGAAGACGGCGCAACCGTCGGTATTGATGAACTCGTCGCAAAGGGCATCATCAAAAAGGTGGAATCCTACGGCTTGAAAGTTCTCGGGAACGGCGAACTGACCAAAAAGATCAACATTAAAGCGCAAAAGTTTACCGCAGCGGCAGTCGCCAAAATCGAAAAGGCCGGCGGAAAGGCAGAGGTACTGTAATAATGTTCGAGACACTCGTTAATGCGTTAAAAACGAAGGAAATTCGCATCAAAATATGGCTTACGCTTTTGATGCTCCTCGTTTACAGAATAGGTTGCTATATACCCGTTCCGGGTCTAAACTCCGGTGTGTTGTCCAATTTTATGTCGGACGAAAACGGATTTCTTGGGATTCTTTCCATGTTTACAGGCGGCTCGCTTGCAAATGCAACGCTGTTCTCACTGGGGATTATTCCGTTTATCAACGCATTCATCATAATGCAACTTTTGACGCTGGTAATACCGGCGCTTGAAAGGTTAAGCAAGGAAGGAGACGAGGGCAGAAAGAAAATTACACAAATCACCCGCTATTTTGCACTGGTGCTCGCTGCAATTCAAGGCATAGGCATTGTCGTCGGCTGGAAGACGGCTGTCGTTTCCGTTTTCTCTTTCGAGAGCGGTTGGGAATACCCCTACATGACGATGGCAAGCATAATCTTGATACTTATGGGCGGCAGCACAATGGTTATGTGGCTGGGTGAAAGAATTACAGAGTACGGCGTCGGCAACGGCACTTCGCTCATCATCTTCGTCGGAATACTTGCAACCGCAGGCACCACAATGGCCGGCGCGTTCAAAGAAGTCGGAAACGAATGGACATACATTTGGAATATCTTGGGATATATCCTTATTGTCTGCGGCATCTTCGCGTTTATCGTCTTTATGGATCTTTCCGAAAGACGCATCACCGTGCAGTACAGCAAGCAAATCAA
>CAYJCS010000018.1:4963-15399 GCA_964368715.1 uncultured Bacteroidaceae bacterium
GTTTCCAAAAACATACAGCAATACGGCGGATTTATTCCCGGCATTCGTGCAGGAAAACCCACGTCGGATTTCTTAAAAAAGATTTCCAACCGTATAACGTTGTTCGGAGCAATCTTCCTTGCACTCCTGGCACTTATACCGACCTTTATGTTCAATGCGATTTCCGGTGAAGGCAGCACTGCAACGACAAGCGGTGTGCTCGGATTTGGCGGAGCGTTCAGCGCAACAGGACTCTTAATCGTCGTTTCTGTCGCACTCGAATTCAACAAACAGTTGGAGTCGCAGATAATGATGAAACACTACAAAGGATTCCTCAAATAACGCTTTTTTGCGAACCAAAATCATCGCATATCAGCGCGGAAAAGAATATCATAATGCGGAAAAGGTGGCCGTACAAAGGCGGGTTTTTTTGCCGGCGCAAAGTTTGGCCTTACCTAATAACTCCACAATTTGACGGGAGGAACGATTATGAAAAAAATAGTATTACTCGGAGCACCGGGTGCCGGAAAGGGCACGCAAGCGGCACTGATAACACAAAAGTTCGGTATACCTCAGATTTCCACCGGAGATATACTCCGCAGGAACATTAAAGAGGCAACGGACTTAGGTCTTGCCGCAAAATCGTGTATTGATAAAGGAGCGCTCGTCCCCGATGACGTGGTTATCGGTCTTGTCAAAGCAAGGTTGGACGAAGAAGACGCAAGAAACGGATACGTGCTTGACGGCTTCCCCCGCACAATCGCGCAGGCTGAAGCACTTGATAAAATCACGTCGCTGGACATTGCACTCAACATCATCGCACCGTACGAACTCATAATGAAAAGATTGACGGGCAGGCGTGTGTGCATATGCGGCGCAACAAGCCACGTCGACTGGCTGAACGGCTCTGAAGTTTGTCCCAAGTGCGGAAAAACATTGTTTATACGCGACGACGACAAGCCCGAAACCGTGAAAGCACGCCTTGAAGTCTACGAAAAACAGACTGCACCTCTCATTGACTACTACAAGAACAAGGGCATTCTGATTGACATTGATTCTAGGGGTACGGCGGAAGATATTTTCGTCGACGTTGAGAAGGTGCTGAAATGATTATCCTAAAAAGTCCGTCGGAAATCGCACTTATGAAAAAATCGGGAGAAATCCTGAGAGATTTCTTTGAAGCGGTTGAAGAAAAAGTCAAGCCCGGCGTGACTACAAAAAAACTTGACGAATTTGCCTACGATTTCATAAAGAGACGTAACGCAACACCTTCTTTTCTGAATTATGCTGGTTATCCGGCCTCGATTTGCGCCAGCATTGACGAAGTTGTGGTTCACGGGATACCGAGCAAAGACCGCAGACTCGAAGAAGGACAAATTATCGGCATTGACATCGGCGCAATTTTGAACGGTTGGCAGTCCGATGCGGCGAGAACTTATCTTGTCGGAGATGTGTCAGAAGAAAAGAAAAAACTGGTTGAAGTCACAAAAGACAGTTTTTTTGAAGGCGTAAAGCAGTTCAAAGACGGCGGCAGACTGGGAGATATTTCCGAAGCGGTGCAAAAGTACGCCGAAAGCCGCGGATACGGAGTCATCAGAGCGATGGTCGGACACGGCATAGGCAGACAGATGCACGAAGATCCGCAAGTCCCCAACTACGGCAGAGCGGGACACGGCACCAAACTGGAAATCGGAATGGTGCTGGCTATCGAGCCTATGATAAGCATGGGCAGTTGGGAAGTCAAAACTCTCACTGACGGCTGGACTTGTGTGACAAAGGATTCATCTCCTTCGGCGCACTACGAAAATACGGTGGCACTCACCGAAAACGGTATTCAAATACTGACACTGTGATATGAAACTCGGTCAAATTGTTTTTTCTATGGCCGGACGCGACGAAGGAAGATACTTTGTCGTGACCGAAATCGTAAACGCAAACTATGTAAAGATTGCGGACGGTGATTTGCGCCGTATCAAAAACAGTAAACTGAAAAAAGTAAAACATCTTAAATCGAACGGTGAAACGCTTGACAAAATTTCCGAAAAATTGGAGAATGGAGCGCAAGTGTTCGATTCGGAATTGTATAGCGCGCTTCGCGCCTACAACGAAAACAAATAAATGTAAGGAGTTCTATGTCCAAGGAAGACGTCATCGAAACAGAAGGTGTTGTAATCGAAGTTTTGCCGAAAACGCAGTTTAAAGTGAAACTCAGCAACGGTTACGTTATTCTCGCTTATTTGGGCGGGAAATTGCGTATCAACAATATCCGCATCCTGGAAGGAGACAAGGTCAAAATCGAAATGTCTCCGTACGATCTCACCAAAGGCAGAATTATTTACAGGAACAAATAGGACATCGGAGGTTACTATGAAAGTCAGACCCAGCGTAAAACCTATGTGTGACAAATGCAAGGTCATCAAAAGAAACGGCAAAGTTATGGTTATTTGCCCCAAGAATCCCAACCATAAGCAACGTCAAGGTTGAACAAAAACCGCGCAGGGCGGCTGGTTTCGCCATTCCAATTACCGCGAAACTACCTGCGTATAGCATAAATTACATTCACACTTTATTGGAGGTAACAAATGGCACGTATATCAGGCGTTGATTTGCCGCGTGACAAAAGAGTGGAAATCGGTCTTACCTATATTTTTGGTATAGGTCGTCCCACCGCAAACAAAATCTTGCGTGAGACAGGCGTCAATCCCGACACCCGCGTTAAGGATTTGTCGGAAAATGAAGTCAGTCTTATCCGTGAGTATATCGACAAACACATTCACGTTGAAGGCGATTTGAAGAGAGAAGTAGGTCTCAACATTAAGCGACTGATGGAAATCGGTTGCTATAGAGGCATACGCCATAGAAAAGGTCTTCCCGTCCGTGGACAAAACACCAAGCAGAACGCACGTACCCGCAAGGGCCCGAAGCGCACCGTTGGTCGTAAGAAGAGTAGGGAGGCAAAGTAAATGGCAGCAGTTCCCAAAAAAGCAATCAAAAAAAGAAAGGATATTAAGCGCGTAGAAAAAGGACAAGTCCACATTCACGCCTCTTTCAACAACACCATAGTCACCATAACCGACATGAACGGAAACGCCGTGTCTTGGTCTTCTTCTGGCAAACTTAAACTCCGCGGCAGCCGTAAATCCACGCCTTTCGCGGCGCAAATGGTCAGCGAAGACGCCGCAAAAGTGGCGTATGATCAAGGTATGAGATCCGTTGAGGTCTTTGTCAAAGGACCGGGCGCTGGACGCGAATCCGCAATCCGCGCGCTTGCAAACGTCGGTATGGAAGTTACGCTCATTCAGGATGTATCACCCATCCCTCACAACGGATGCCGTCCTCCGAAGCGTAGAAGACTGTAATAAGGAGATTTATCTATATGGCTAAATATACTGGTCCCGATTGCCGTCTTTGCAGACGTGAAGGCAGCAAACTTTATCTAAAAGGCGATAAATGCACTTCTGAAAAGTGCCCTCTTCTCACCAAATATGCTCCTCCCGGACAACACGGCAAGAGCAGAAAAAAGGCGAGCGGTTACGCTGTACAACTTCGTGAAAAACAAAAGACCAAGAGAATTTACGGCTTGAGCGAAAAGCAATTTTTGAAGTATTATACCAAATCAACAGAGATGCGCGGTATAACCGGCGAAAACATGCTCATTTTGCTTGAACGCAGACTCGACAACGTCGTGTATCGTTTGGGACTCGGCAGTTCCAGAGCGATGGCACGTCAAATCGTCAACCACGGTCACATCACCGTCAACGGCAAGAACGTAGACATTCCGTCCTATCTTGTGAAAGCCGGTGACATCATCGCCGTCAAGGAGAACAAGCGTGAGATGCCCCTTTGGCAGGCAGCCAAGGAAGTCAGAAATCTGAGCATCGTCAAGTGGCTCGAATGGGATAACACAAACCTCACCGGCAAAGTGTTGTCACTTCCCGAAAGAGCAGACATCGACGCAGAAATCAAAGAGCAACTCATCGTCGAATTGTATTCTAAATAAGCCTTTTGGAGGAAAACGCTATGATGGAAATCAAAAAGCCCAAGATAACCTTCGAGGAAAACGAAAGCAAGAGTTATGCAAAATTCGTCGTCGAACCTTTGGAACGCGGTTTTGGTATCACGCTTGGCAACAGTCTTAGACGCATTTTGCTGTCGGCACTTCCCGGTTCCGCTGCAACAGGCATCAAGATTGAAGGCGTAGACCACGAATTTTCAACCATAAAAGGTGTGACCGAAGAGGTAACAGAAATCATTCTGAACCTCAAAACGGTACGTTTTAAGAAAATCTTTGTCGAAGGACAAGGAAAAATCGAGTGCCACCTTTATGCCGACACCGTTGGCGAAGTCAAGGCAGGAGATATTGATCTTCCCGGAGACGTAACAATTCTTAACCCCGAACAGCATATCTGCACCCTCGATGAGGGCGGCAAACTGGATATGACCATTTACGTTGACGACGGCAGAGGATACGTCCCCGCCGAACTCAACAAAGATAGCCGTATGCCGATTGGATATATACCCATCGACAGCATCTTCACTCCCGTGCTTAAAGTAAACTACGCGGTGGAGAGCACCCGTGTCGAACAATCAATCGACTTTGACAAACTCACCCTCGAAGTGACCACAGACGGTACTGCAAACGCAACTGATATCACGTCACTCGCTGCAGAGATTATGAACGAACATATCGGTTTGTTCGTCGATCTCGTCGAAGGAATGAGCAAACAGAAATTTATGCGTGACACCGACAAGGAGGAAACCGGCGGGACACTCAGCATGTCCATTGAAGATCTTGATCTTTCCGTCCGTTCCTACAATTGCTTGAAGCGCGCCAATATTCACACCGTAGGAGACCTTACACGTCGCACAGAAGAGGATATGTTGAAGGTTAGAAACCTCGGTAGAAAATCCCTCGAAGAAGTCATCAAAAAATTGGAAGAACTAGGTCTTTCATTGAAGGCTCAAGAGGACTAGGAGGACATAATGCGTAAATTAGGAAGACCAACAGACCAAAGAATGGCAATTCTCCGCAACCAGGTTTCCGAATTTTTGTGGTACGGTCAACTTGAGACAACTCTCGACCGCGCCAAGGAAGTCAGAGCACTTGCCGAAAAATATATCACCCTCGCAATACGCACTTATCAAGACGACGTTAAAGTCACAAAGACCGTCACCGATTCAAAGGGCGCAAAAGTTGCGAAAGAATTCACCAACGACGGAGCAAAGAAACTCGCAGTGCGCCGCAGACTTATGGCTGAACTGCGCGACCTTCAACCCATCCGCGCTGAAAAAGAAAGCAAAGCCGCTTTCTCCGCCCGTATCAAAGACGTAGATCATCCTTTGATTGAAAAAATCTTCAAGGAATACGCTCCCAAGTACGATGCACGCGCAACCGAAGTGGGACAGGGCGGCGGATACTGCCGTATTCTCAAGACTGAACAAAGACGCGGGGATGCAGCACAAAAAGTAATACTCAAATTGATTTAACGCACGTTTATTCAATAATATAAAACAGCACCATCGGGTGCTGTTTTTTTGTGTTAAATCAATTTGTTCCTGCGAAGCGTCAATTTTGCGACTTGCTTATGGAGCAGAACCCTTGCGTAACCAATTACGCGGCGGAACCTGCGCCCGTTGCAATTCATCAAAATTGACGCTCCTCGGAAGCATAATGCCCCTCTCGGAGCAGGAACTCAAATGTTTTTTAGGTGCAACGTTCCGCAACTTCCTCGCAGTACATCAAAATATCGCCCGCGCCCTTCGAAGATATAATTTTGTTGCTATATTGGCAAGATTGATAATCTATTTTTAGAAATGGTAAGACTTTCAATATTATTAGGTCGTTGCATTCTGTAAACAGTGCCTGTTTATTACGTTGGCTTTTGAAACAACAATGAAAATCAAAAACAGCGGCGAAAGGCCGCGGTTTTTAATATATAGAAGTTTTTGAAGGGGTGCAGGGGGAACTTTTTGCCTAAAAAGTTCTTCCTGCATCTACCATTCATAAAAATTTCAATCACATAAAATTCTAATGATCCTAATCAAGGGGTTTTTGCCAGAGGTTGTTGCGTTCGGGGTGGTAGATTGCTCCCAAGATGCGTTCCTTGGCAAAGGGGATATCCATGCAAATGTGTTTTATGAGGTTTTTTGCGTATTCGCGCTGTGAAAAGTGGTTTTTGGGGCAAGGGTTGTGAACTATCGGCAGACATAGGCGCTCAACGGTTGATTTAATGTCGTATTCTTGAAGATAGATCATTGGGCGTATTAGGGTGACTTTTGATTTGTCCATATATGCCGTTGGCGCAAAACAACTAAAGCGGCCTTCATATAAAAGGGAGAGGAGCATAGTTTCGGCCACGTCGTCGGCGTTGTGTGCGAGCGCAAGTTTTCCGCCGCCCAAGCGATTGAGTTCGTTATTTAGCGCGCCGCGCCGCATTTTTGCACATAGAGAGCAAGGGTTTTGCTCTTCTCGCGCCTCGAATATTATTTCTGCTATGTCTGTTTTTACAATGTGGTGAGGGACACCGATTGAAGCGCACCAATCAGAGAGGGCTTTCATTTCTTCTTTAGAAGTGTCTTTTAATCCCATGTCGATTGTGATTGCTTGAAGGGTAAATTTTTCAGGCGAAAAACGCTGATATTCGTGCAGGGCGGCGAGCATTAGGACGCTGTCTTTGCCGCCGGAAAGTCCGACGAAGATAATGTCGCCGTCGCTTATCATTTTGTAGTCTTGTATGGCGCGTCTTAAGTCCGAAAGCGTTTTTTGCATAATTATCTCCGACGGTTACAGTATACCGCATAATAAGAATTTTTGACAAGTACAATGAAGATGTTGCCTTGACGAATATATGAGGATATAATATACTAAATCTTTGAGGAAATAAATGGCTGGAAATATTGCGGAATTTTTTTATAGTTGGACAAACAACCATTATTTGACGCTATTTATCATATCGATAGTGCCGATTATCGAGTTGCGCGGTGCTATTGTTTTGATGGGCGGGATGAACGTAAATCCTATTGCGGGAATGTTTTGTTGCGTTGCCGGTTCATCGGTTATGATAATACCTCTCATTCTTTTCATCAGGCCTTTGATAAGGAAACTAAAAAAATCCAAAAGTTTCGCAAAATTCGGCAGGAACCTGGAAGAAAATTTGTCGGATAGAGCGCCTGACATCAGCGACAAAACAGATAACGTAATAAAGAGGAAATTGTCGGTCGATGCCAAAAAGTTTTGGGGATTGTTCATATTTGTCGCAATTCCTCTGCCTATGACCGGCAGTTGGACGGGATCCGCAATCGGGGGCATTTTAGACTTCAAAGTTTGGAAAGCCGCGCTTTCGGTTTTCTTGGGTAACGTTACTGCAGCAGGCATACTCACGCTACTTGTCAACGTTGTGCCGGAAGGCTATATGGATTTCTTTTTGTACGGGTTTATCATCCTTGCCGTCGCACTTTTTGTGTCGCTCTATTTTGTCCGTGCCGAGAAAAAAGAAAAGAAATTTGAAAAAGCAAAAGACCGCTATGGCAACCGCTCTTTGTATGAACTTGCCCAACTAGAAAAAGAAGCCACCGAAAACGGTGAAGTGCTGATAAAAAAAGAATACGTCGACGACGAAGGCAACAAGCATATTGTTGTGGGCAATGACGAAAAACGCAACGAGCGGGTAGTTAAGAATAAAGATTTAATTTAATAAAATTAACTCATATTGCTATAACAAACAAAGAGAAAGCATTTAAAAAGAGCAAAAGCTGTTAAAAGTATAAAAAAATCTACATAAAAAGCAAAACTATGAAAACTTGAAGTACAATAAAAAACCGCCCATTTCGGCGGTTTTTATTTTTAATAGTCTGAAATTTCTTATCTTTTTTATGCTTTTCCGTTGCAACCGAGCACGTCGACGAGTTTGTGTTTGACGACTTTTTTGACGGCCTCTCTTGCCGGCCCGAGATATTGTCTGGGGTCAAAGTGAGAGGGATTAAGAGCAAAGTGCTCTCTGATTGTGGCGGTGACGGCAAGGCGCAGGTCGCTGTCGATATTGATTTTGCATACAGCCATGCTTGCTGCTTTGCGAAGCATTTCTTCGGGCACGCCTTGTGCGCCGGGCATGCTTCCGCCATACTGGTTGATAACCTTCACCAAATCTTGAGGTACACTGGATGCGCCGTGAAGAACGATGGGGAATCCGGGCAGTCTGTTTTCGACTTCTTTCAGTATGTCAAAACGCAGTTGAGGTTGTCCCTTAAATTTGAATGCGCCGTGGGAAGTGCCGATTGCGATTGCGAGGGAATCCACGCCGGTTTTTTCAACAAATTCCTGCACTTGGTCGGGGTCGGTGTAACTTGCATCTTTTGCGGACACGTTGACCGCGTCTTCGATGCCTGCAAGTTTGCCAAGTTCCGCTTCGACAACGACACCGTGGTCGTGAGCGTATTCGACAACTTGTTTTGTGATGCTGATGTTTTCTGCAAACGGGTGTGCGCTGGCGTCAATCATGACGGAGGTGAAACCGTTGTCCACGCAGTCTTTGCACAGCGCAAAAGTATCGCCGTGGTCTAGGTGCAAACAGATTGGCAGACCGCTTGTGATAACTGCGGCTTCAACCATCTTTGTGAGATATATCGTGTTGGCATATTTTCTGGCACCTGAGGAGACCTGCAAAATAAGGGGGGCTTGTTCTTCGGTCGCCGCTTCGACGATGCCTTGAATAAGTTCCATATTGTTGACGTTGAAGGCGCCGATCGCGTAACCGCCCTCGTACGCTTTTTTGAACATTTCGGTTGTTGTAACCAGTGGCATAAACATTTCCTCCGACTGTGTTGATTTCAATTATTATACAACTCAATGTGTCAAAAGTAAATCATTTTTGAATTTGAATTGTAGTGCGGTGCAATTTTATTGTGTAGGTTGTTTTTTTGATACTAAAGGGTTATAATAAGCCACGGAGGCCGTTTTTATGATATGTGATGAAAGGCAGCAAGTGCTTGCGAAAAACTTGGTGAATTATTCCTGCCGTGTACAGAAAGGCGAAAAAGTTTGGATTGACGCTTCCGGCTGTGATTATCAGCTGATTGCTCTTATTGTAAAAGAGATTTATAACGCTGGGGGTATGCCGTTTGTAAATTTGCAAGACAATCGCATAAAGCGCGAAATTTTGAAAGGCGCCGATGAAGAAATGCTCATATTTTGGGCAGAACAAGACGCGGCAAAAATGGAAAGAATGCAGTGCTATATCGGTGTGCGCGGCGGCAACAACAGTTATGAATTAAGCGACGTACCCGATGATAAAATGCAGGCCTATGACAAGTTTTACGCCCAGATTGTGCACCATAATATCCGCGTCAAAAAAACGAAGTGGGTGATTTTGCGCTACCCTACAGAAGGAATGAGCCAACTTGCGGGAATGAGCACAGAGCAGTTTGAAAACTATTTTTTTGACGTGTGCAATTTGGATTATGCCAAAATGGACAAAGCGATGGACCCTCTTGTCGCCCTTATGAACAAAACGGACAAGGTGAGGATAAAGGGGCCGGGCAAAACGGATTTAGCCTTTTCGATAAAGGGCGTCGGCGCCGTCAAATGCAGCGGGCTGTGCAATATCCCAGACGGAGAGGTCTACACTGCCCCTGTGCGAAATAGCGTGAACGGGGTTATAGAGTACAACGTGCCGTCTATCGAAAACGGATTCAAGTTTGAAAGCGTTAAACTTACTTTCAAAAACGGAAAAATTGTGGATGTCAGTGCAAATGACACAAAGCGCGCCGTGGCGATTTTCGATACGGACGAGGGCGCGAGATACGTCGGAGAGTTTTCGTTTGGCTTAAATCCCTATATCAACACCGCGATAGGTGACATTCTTTTTGACGAAAAAATCAGCGGTTCGATTCACTTCACACCGGGTGCTTGCTATGACGATGCGCCAAACGGCAACGTCAGCGCAGTCCACTGGGATTTGGTTATGGTTCAGACGAAAGAGCACGGCGGCGGAGAGATATATTTTGACGACGTTTTGATAAGAAAAGACGGCATATTCGTTTTGCCGGAACTTTTCGGATTGAATCCCGATAATTTGAAATAATATGGTTTATATTGTATAAATATGTGGATAAACGGCACGAATTGTGTCGTTTTTCCAACTTTTAGTGGTCTTTACTCTTATAATATGGATTGACTTTCGCCCATCTGTGTGTTGTAATATTTGTATCTATGAATAGGAGGAATAACAATGTTTAGTAGCCTTTCCGCAACTCAGTGGAACTTTATTGACTGGGCTGACAAAATGGCAGATATATTCATCGAATACACTGCCGGAATCCCCGTTTCTGTTTCTACATACGCGGCACAATACGCCGCAGTGCAAACCAACTACGTGTTGATGTTTGCAGGCATTTTGGGCATCATCGTGCTCGCACTCAAAGGTATGAGTTTCAAAAAGTGGTGGTGGTATGCCTTTTTC
>CAYJCS010000019.1:0-13703 GCA_964368715.1 uncultured Bacteroidaceae bacterium
AACAAAATCGGCTGTATGGCGGATTCATTTTTCAACAGAAAGTTGTACAAAGATTATCCCGCTCATCTGCACATCGATATTTTGCCCGCATTTCAGGGCAAAGGTTCGGGTAAGCAACTGATTTCAACGCTTGAAGCGCACCTCAGATCAAAAAACGTCAAAGGAGTGCATCTGGGAGTCGGAGGCGACAATAAGCGCGCTCACAAGTTTTATGAAAGAGAGGGCTTTACTTTACTTCGCAACTGGGGTTCCTTGGGAAAAATCTACGGCAAAAAATTCTAGACCCCGTCGGATTTTCCTGCGAACCAAAGATTAAGAGCGTTTAAAGGCGCCTCACTGGGAATTTACAATCAAACTAAAAACTCCCCTGTCTAATAGATGGGGGAGTTTTGATTTTATAAAGTTTTTGATTTCTGTTTATTATAACTCCAAAACTATTGCAATTCTTTCAAAATCGCTTTCAGTTCCTTCATGCCCATATCGCTTAGTTCCTCTTCGCAATATGAGTTTTGCGGATAAGCGAGGATTTGGTCAATCAAGCGTTGCTTTGCCGGCGAAACGGATGCGCCTTTTCCTTTTTCGGAGGTTTCTCCCGAATAAACTTTTCCGTTTCCACCTTTTGCTTTTATTCTGTTTTCCGCATGCTGTTTGACCTTTTCCATCAAACGCGCATTCTTCTTTTCATTTTTTCCGGCCGAACTTATAGTTACGTCGTTTTCTTCAAGATAGCCTGCGCTATCCATGACCGCAAAAACCATTTCGGCAGCGGCATCGACAGTTTTACCTTCGAAATCATCCGGGTTGAATATTGCTTCAGCGTCCTCGTTTAGGCATTTAAATTCCTTCACGGTTCCCGCCGGAGTTACCGCTAAAACGACGGAAGGGTTTACGTCGATATAAATTTCGGTTTCGTCATATCCAAACACGACACCCGCTGTGCTTGCCAAAACCGCAAGAGTCAAAACCGTAGCAGTCATAACGGCAGCCAGTCTTTTACCTCTTCCTTTTTTGGACGAGTTGCCTATTACGGCGCGGGCACTTATAGACTGAATGTCTATTTCGGGCATATCCGCCGCCCCGCGATCCTTAAATTGTCTTTCTATATCAATTTTTTTCATAATCACATCAGCCGTTCAATATTTTTTTGAGCTTGTTTATCGCGTTGGCGTAGGTCCATCTCACAGTTGCGGGAGGCTTCCCGATAACCGACGCTATTTCTCTGTGGCTTAGGTTGCCGACTGTGTGCATATACACCACAGAATATTCGCTCGCGCTAAGCACTCTTCTTGCTGTTTCAAGCACATCCTTAGCGGCTACAACGTCCTCTAAAGGTTGCTCATTTGTAGCCACGTCGTTTGCCGCATCAAGCGGTGCTAACCGTTTTTTCTTTCTGTATTCGTCCAAAGCGCAGTTTCTCGCTATCATACAAATCCAACTTTTTGGTGACTCACCGCCACGGTAAGACCCTATCTTTTCGGCTATTTTCATATAGGTCTCTTGCATGACGTCCGCAGCGTCCTCTCTCGATCTCAGTATTCCGTATGCGACGGAAAAAACGGCGTGCTTGGTTTCATCGTATATATCCGCCAAGACACGCCGTTCTCCGGCTTTAAGAGCGCGCATATTGTTTTCGAGAGAATTATTCATTTGTTAAATTATAGCCGCTCTTTTTTACAATTTCAAGTCCTTTTCGACTTGATCGCCGGATGAGGGAGGATTAGTCTTGTTGGTAATCCCTTACGCGCTGGGTCATTTGTTCACCGTCTGCCTCGACTTCCGCCTTATGATTTGCGTATTTGTTTGCATTTTGGGCGCGCTTTTGCTCCTTTGTTGCAGTTTTTTCTTGATACCTGTTCTTGTTTCCCTTTTTCTCATTGATGAGTTTGCGGATTTCTCCCATGGGCTTGTCTTTAAGTTCGTCAAGCGTCATTCCGGTTACGTCGCATGCCAGCATCAAGATTTTAACTTTTCCAATCGGTAGACCGAGTTCCGCCGCATCTGCAAGATACAAATCAAGCGTGTCTTTTGATACTCTGCCGTAAATGCCGTTGTTTGCAAAATAATCGTTTATGGATTTTTCCACTTTTGCGTAGCATTCTGCATCCTCGTTGCCTTCCTCGTCAATTGCAGCGACTTCAACTTCGTCGCCTTCGGTATCAACGTCGAGATAGCCTGTTTCGGCAGCCATATCAACAACTTCTTGTACCGCTTCTTCTATGGTCTTGCCTTCAAGGTCTACGTCGGAGAGCAGCACTTCGGCATCTTCGTTTGCCGCGATTACAGATTCTACGTTGCCGTCGCCGTCCACAACAAATTCGATCTCAGGGTTTATCTTCAAGGAAACGTAAGAGTATCCCTCCGCTACTTTAGCGTCGTTGCATGCCGCTAATGACACGCACATTGTGAGAGCCAAAGCCGTTGCAACAATCAATGTCAGTATTTTTTTCATTTCGTACCGCCTCCTTCAAAGGTGTTTCTAATACTGATACGTTTAAGGTCAGGGATGTGTTTGATAATTTTTTTTAAACCTCAAAAATGATTGACAAATCTGCCCGCGAATATTATTATAAACAAGCATTGTGCAAGGAATATAAATTAAAAATTATCTCGCACAAAGCCCAATAGAGTGCCTGTTTAGCTCAGCCGGTAGAGCATGCGGCTGTTAACCGCAGTGTCGGGGGTTCGAGTCCCTCAACAGGCGCCAAAAAAATACACAATCCTTTTGGGTTGTGTTTTTTTTGTGCCTGTGAGACTCGAACCCCCAGCGGTGTGAAACACCGCGTGGGCTTTGCCCACAGACACTGCTTTGGGGTCCCCGCAAAATTGTTGATTTTGTGGGGTTAATCCGCAGTGGACGCTGCGTTATCGTGTGCAAGCACCCTCCACTCCGCTATTCCGTCGCGTTGCTCCTTACGGGGGTTCGTATGGTTGTTACCCAAGCGTTACATTTATTTCGCCGTTTCGGTTACGTACGTTTAAGTACGCGCCCTCACTTCTCAACAAAGATATGCGCAATGTCATCCATCCTGCGCTTTCTGTAAATATTATCCCTAATGGGTTGTGTTTTTTTATGTCTGTATGACTTGGACCCCCAGTGCGCTATGGCGCACCGCACATTTAGGTGCGTGACACTGCGGAGTCGCAGTGCTTAGGCTATTAATTATCACGGATAAATATTTCCTACCAATTTATAAAATTTTCTATAATAGATCTTTCCATTAAATAATTTCTCCTTTTCACTACGTGTCGGCTTTTCGGGTTGATATATGCCAAGAAATACATATCCATCTCCCAAAATCTTACTTTTCTTTGCAAAGACCACTCGTTTCGACAAATCATTGTAGTATTCATAAGTCCTATAAGACCAATATTCTTCAATATTGTCGCTATTTATTACATTATACCAATAACTACGCACATTCAAATTATCTTGAAAAAGATTGCTGTGAGCTAAAAACCAAGGGCTTAATCCGCAAGCTGCGCCTTTACAATATAAAAGTTGCTGTCTCATAAACTTTCCGCGCTTGGCTTTGTCCCAATCAAAAGACACACAGCATTTATCATATATTTCCGGTGCACTAGTTCATAAAATAAAATCAACATTTCTATCTGATTCCTTAAATGCATTCGGATTCTGCTGTGGTACACCACCACAAAGCCAACATGAAACTTCATAGTCTTGAATCCAATTTAAATCGCATTTTGGGCATTTTTTCATTATTGCTGCTCCTCCATATAAGTTGTATAATATTATTTAAATTTGCACTGACACGCAATAAAAAAACGTATGAAATCAAGACAATTTTATAATGTTTTAGTTAAAATGTCAATGCCGATAGTTCTAATGCCTGCAAGTAGATTTGATAAATAAAACGGACTTCGTATGAAATCCGTTTTTGTTATGTTGTCTTTGAGTTGTTTGTAATGATAGAGGTTTACTATTTTGAAATGTCGTCGGATTCAATGGGTGCGTCGGATGAGGTGGGGATTAGGTCGCTTGCGTCGATTGATACGCCGTCAGGAGTGGCGAGCGCGGCTGTCGCTCTCATTACCTTTAATCCTTCTATCATCTCTTGTTTCTTCTTGCCGACGAGGTCGTATTTGAAAATCGGAATGCAACTTAACAGATAGCAGATACCGGGGAAGCCCGCAAAGGCAAAGTAAACCCAGTTTTGTGTTTCTCTCGATATATCTTTTAAGAGCATACCCGAAACGTATCCGCTGCGGCCGACAAACGCCAGTGAAACCGCCGTCACCATTGCCATTGTGATTTTTATTGCAAAGGAGTTGACCGAATAGGAAATGCCCTCGGTGCGCTTGCCTGTTTTGAATTCGTAATAATCGACAGCGTCCGCTATCATAAGCATTGGCAGAATGTAATATGCGCCGCAGCCCAAGCCCCTGAAGAATAAGAGCACGTATGCAATGTATATCTTCCAACCGTCGTAACCTATTGTGAAAGACACAGCGATACATATCGCCGACAAAACAAAGTGATAGGCAGACATGCCAATAAAGGTCTTTCTTTCGTCAAATTTTTTCACAAGCATAGGCGATACAATCATTGAAATCATTCCGCCGATTGCCGTGGACAAACCTACGATTGCCGATTGACCTTCGTCACCCAAAAGCGCGCCCGCGGTCTGCGTGGGGATTGGCACCGCGCCCATACGCCCGAATCCGAAAATGTAAGAGAAAAAAATCAACATAAGGTATTTATTGTTTTTGATTGCCCTCCCCATCTCTTTTAGGGAGTTTTTCTCGGCGTGATATACCACTCTTTCCTTGTTGAAAATCGGGATAAGAGCAAAACATCCGCAGCCGATAACCACGCACGCGATAGCGGACATGAGATATTCCATCTCATTAAATCCGCCGGCATTTGCAGAAAACGGAGTGTTACCTCCCGGCACGCACCAACACACAACCGGCATAATTACGGCAGGCATAACAAGACCAACGGTTTTGAAGGTGCTGGAAAGTGTAATCGCGCCGTCTCGTTCAAGATTGTTGGTGGTGATAACGGCGGACATCGCTTGTGACGGTATATCGCCCAATGTCATGGCAATACACCACAAAAAATAAGTGATGAATATGTAGAAATAAAGGACGGGATCACTTGCAGTTTTAAGCGACTTAAAAGGTGAAAAAATAATTATCGTGAAGATTATCAAAGCGGGAATCGAATACCACATAAAGGGCTTCAACTTTCCGATTTTGCTTTTGGTGCGATCGATAAGGTTGCCGATAGCGGGGTCAAAAACCGCGCTGATTAATTTGCATACGAGCAAAATCGTGCCGACGATGGCAAATTCCGCTCCCATTATCTTGTTGAAAAAACTCGCCTGATAGGAGGTCAGATAACCAACAATGATTTGAAATCCGAACAATCCGAAAGCGTAAGCAAACAACTCCTTTTTGGACATTTGCTTGTTTGCGATTATTGCTTTTTTTGCCATAATCCTCTCTCCCTTTTATGCATTAAATCATATATTTGCTCGTAAAAGCAAGCATCTCTTTCTTGTATGCTTCTGTATTTTTGAAATAACTCTGTCCATGCCCCGTGTTTTCGTAAAGCACCAGTTTTTTGTCACTTCCGCAAGCGTTATAACAAGCCTCTCCCATAGAATAAGGCACCGTGGCGTCCGTTTTGCCGTGGACAAACATAATCGGCACCTTGCTGTTCTTTACCGATTCAAGCGCGCTGATGCCGTTTAGATCAAACTTTGCAATCGCTTTGCAGAAAAAACCGATGATGTTGAGTATCGGAAAAGCAGGGACGTGAAACATATTTTTCATCTGATATTCCAACTCTTCTTTCGTTGAGGTAAATCCGCAGTCGGAAATTATGCATTTTACGTTTTTCGGCAAATCAAGACATGACGCTTCCATAACCGCGGCCGCGCCCATGGAATTGCCGTGCATAACAATTTTATAATCGGGATTTTTATTAATAATAAATTCCAGCCATTTGAGCAAATCTTTGCCCTCTAATTGAGCAAAACCCGAATATGCACCTTCGCTTTGTTCATGCGCGCGGTGATTCAACATAAACACGTCAAAACCGCTTTCAAGATAAAATCTCGCCTGCGCCGGATATGTATTGTAACAAGTGGAGTTAAATCCGTGCGAAAGCAAAACCGCTTTGTCCGTATCTTTTCCGCACTTGTAGAAATATCCGTTAAGCGTAAGACCGTCATCGGAACGTACGGTTATTCTTTCACTTGGCAACTTTTTTAATTCGACAAGGTTGCCTGCATTGAATTTGTTGAGGTTGTCAAGTTCTTTCCCCATCATTTTGTAGGTGATGGCGTTGGGTTTATAAACGGCCTTAGGACGAGAAAACAATCTTTTAAAAACCAAAAGCGCCACTAAAACTAAAAGTAGTGCCAAACCGAGCACAACACCAAAAACCGTAATAACGATGCTAGTTGTACTCATTGCTGATAGTATAGAGGTCATAATAAGCTCCTTTTAATCTATCTTTATGTGGATATTTATCGCGCACTTGTTGCGTGCTTAATAAGAATTGTAAATTAATTTGTTTTGGCGGCATCTTTTCTTTTATCATAAAACTGATTATGATTTAGAAAAGATCGCCGCCTCAACATTATGTAAAAAATCCGATAAAACGGTGACAAGCCATCTTTGTTACGCTTTGCGCAAGTTATACTAGGCTCGCCTTTACACATTTCACCGAACATATTAGCAAAAAAATACACAAGATGGAAGAGAAAAGCCGAAATTCATAAAATTGTCAAATTATTCAAGCATTTGCCTGCATAAATTTTTAAGGCTTTCCCGGATTTTATGCCCGGTCTTCCCTCTTTGATTATTTTTCCGTATCTTTATCCTCTTCTATTTCTTCCGGGCTTTTGCGCGGAGTTTTTTTGATTCCGAAAAAAATTATCGCGACCATAAAAGCGGCTATCGAAAAGAAAAGTAACAGCGTTGCAAGTTGCCCCATAAGGTCAGTAACAAAGGGCTTTCTTACAGTCGCGGAATATTCAGCAAACATAAACGATATTCCGTTCGCTCTGTCGTCGGCGGCATAGTGGAAAAATACATAATTCAACCCGTACATAATGCCGGAAACAACAAGATTTATCAGCGACAGTAAGTACAGCTTCTTTTTTACAACCAGTTTATCCATGTTTATTTGTCCTCTTTTATTGCTTTCATCACTTTGATTACTCTCATATTTCTCTTTGCTTGAAGTTCGGCTCTTTCTTGACCTGTATAGTCCTTAAAGCCTTTACCTGATTTTATGCCCAGTCTTCCTTCTTTAATCATTTTCCCCGCCAACTTTGACGGTGTCATCTTTCTGCTGAGGAAAGGATAAAGCAGTCTCCCTACCTTTGCGGCGACATCCCAGCCGATATAATCCATAAGTTCAAGCGGACCTTCAAAAGGTGCTTTGAGACCTTGGTTGCAGGTGAAAGCGGTGTCGACGTCTTCCATTGTTACCCAACCTTTTTCCACCATATAACTTGCTTCTCTAAGTAGAGCCGCGGTCATACGGTTGACGATAAATCCGGGTACGTATTTGTTCAAAACTGCGGGTGATTTGCCGATGTTTACCATCAATTCTCTAATGTCCGTGACAAGATCGGGTGCAGTGTTAGGTCCACAAACTACTTCTACCAACGGAACAATGTGCGACGGATTGTTGAAGTGCGTGATTATAACTCTTTCGGGATGGCTGACTTTTACTACTGAAAAAACGTTCATTGCCGAAGTTGTGCTTGACAGCACGGTGTCAGGACGGCAAACTTTGTCAAGATTTTCAAAAACCGCCGCTTTTATTGCTTTAACTTCGGGCACGGCTTCAATGACCAAATCTGCGTCTTTCGCCGAATCGTATCTGTCGGAATAGGACAAATACTTTTCGGTGTTCGTCGCCTGTTCTTCGGTTATAAAGTTCTGCTCAAGCATAACACGCATGTTTGCCGCAACAAGTTTCTTTGCCGTTTCCAAAGCCTCTTTCTTTACGTCTATAACTGTTGTTTCATAACCGAACGAGGCAAATGTTTGGGCGATTCCGTGTCCCATTGTGCCTGAACCAACGACGGCTATTTTTTTGAATTCTCTCATGATTTCTCCTTTCAAGTTTAATTTCTCCGAAAGGAATTCTCGGAGAAACTAACTTTTTATGCACTGTTACAGCGTGCGCGCGATACGCGCGCGCGCCGAAAAGCGGTTTGCCTTATCGGGCAAACCGCTTTTAACTAGAATGCGAAGCCTATCTTGACGTCTGTCATTACGTTGACAACGGAAGGCTTGTCTTGTGCGAGCGCTCTGTCAATTGCTGCGCCGATGTCTTCGGGTTTGGTGACGTATTCGCCGTAACCGCCCATATCTTCGATTACTTTGTCATATCTTACGTCGCGCAGATAGAGTCCGATAAATTCTTTGCCGGGAGCGGCTTTCTTCGCTTCGGAGTTCTTTATCATACCCCAGCAGCTGTCGTTTAGAATAACTGTGGTGATGTTGATGCCGTAACGCAAACAGGTGTCATATTCCATTGCGCCGTAACCGAATGCGCCGTCGCCCGTGAGAAGGATAACTTTCTTGTCGGGGTGAGCAAGTTTTGCTGCGATTGCATAAGGAACGCCCACGCCGAGAGGTCCGAAGCTGCCGTTTGCGATGGTGAGGAGTTGTCCGGGTCCCATTGCAGGCAGAGTCATATTGCCCCATGATGCGGTATCACCGCCGTCGATAACAACTATGGTGTCTTTGTCAATGCGCTTTCTCAGTTCTGCGCAAAGACGTACGGGATGAATCGGGACTTGAGGAGATGTAAAGGCCTGTCCCATGAACATCATCATTTGGCCAAGGCTGTCTTTGAGCATTCCTATCCATTCGGTGTGCTTTGCGGGCTTGACTGCGGGGATGAGTTGTTTGAGGATTTCTTTTGCATCGCCCACGACGCCGTGCTTGATGTCGAGTTGGTCAGATATTGCCGCTCCGGCGATGTCGATACGGAGAACAGGTGCGCCCTTCGGGAAGGAGTTCTTGGGAAGAGTGTAACCGGTTCTTGTTCCGATGACAATGATAAGGTCGGAGTTATCGATTGCGGCTTGGCAAACGGGGTGTTTGCTTGAACCGATGCAGATTGAGAGCGGATGATAATCGGGAACAATGCCGCGTCCTGCGTTTCTTGTGAAGATCGGGCAATCCACTTTTTCGATGAATTCGGTCAGTTCTTTTGCTGCATCTGCCCAGAACGCACCGCTGCCTGCGATGACGATAGGGCTCTTTGCCGCGTCGATAAGTTCTGCCGCTTTTTTGATATCTTCTGCGTTGCCGGCGGGCTTGCCTCTGAAGCGCCAAGTGTCTTGCAGTTCGACTTTGGATTCGTCGTACGCGGTCGCTTCCATTTTGTCACGAGGAACTTCGAGGTACACCGGGCCCGGACGATCGTTCATTGTTTCGGCGATGGCTCTGCCGAAATACTCGGGTATTCTCATACCGTCGGGAATTTGTCTTGCGTGTTTGCACATGTCGCTCACGAGCGGCATTTGATTGAAGTCTTGTAGTTCGTTGCGATCAAACTCGGAAACCTTTGCCTTGCCGCCTACGCAAAGAAGAGGAACTTGGTTGCAACTGGCGTTTGCGACACCGGTTACAAGGTTTGTAAATCCAGGGCCTGCCGTGCCTGTGCACACACCGGTTTTGCCGGTTGTGAGCGCCCAGCCTTCGGCCATGAACGCTGCGTTCATTTCGTGACGGCAGCTGATAAATTTTATACCGGCGTCGTTGCACGCTTCTACCATAGGATAAATATGTCCGCCGGGAAGTCCGAAGATATATTTGATTCCTTCTTTAGAAAATACTTTTTCTATAAGTTGTCCACCGTTTAATAATGCCATAATTATGCCTCCTATTTTGGAATTTGTTTACCAATTACGGTAATCGAGATGCTTGTATTTTTCAAGATGTCTTACCGGCATATTGAGCGCGTCGCGTCTGAACGGAGGTGCAAGTTGTGTGCCGTCAACCTCAAATTGAATGACTGTCGGGCGATTGGACTCTATAGCTGCTTTAATCGCGGGACCGACGTCTTCGGGTTTGTCAACGAATATACCGTTTGCGCCCATTGATTTTGCAACTTCTGCAAAGTTAGGAGCTTCGATATCAACGCCGATAAAGCGGTTGTCGTAGAAGTCAATCTGGTTCTTCTTTTCTGCGCACCATGCGGTGTTGTGGAACACGCAGGATACTGTTGGGATGTTTTCTTGAACTGCGGTTGAAACTTCGTGCAAGCTCATGCCCCAGGCGCCGTCGCCGACGATGTTGATAACGGGACAATCAGGACGTGCAAGTTTTGCACCAAGACCGGCAGGATATGAGAATCCGGTGTTGCCGAATGTCAACGCTGCGATGTGCTTTTTGCCTTCGTTGAAGTTGAAATAGGTGTTTGCCGTGGATGCGACGTTTCCGATGTCCGTGGCAACGATTGTGTTTTCAGGAATTGCCTTTGAGATTTCAAGCAATACTCTGCGGGGGTTCATGGGCTTGCCGGGGATCATTGCAAGGTCAACGATTTCTTTTGCAAAGTCGTCTTTTTCCTTCTTGATTTCCGCCAAACGGTCTTTGTCTATCTTGCGTGTGCCGATTTTTGCTTCAAGCAGTTTCAAGATTTCGATAGAAGCCGCTTTTGCGTCGCCGATAATACCGACTTCGACAGGATGTGTACGCGCAATGTTAAGAGGATTGATATCGATTTGGATGATTTTTGCCGTTTCCGGGAAATAATCGATATCGAACTGAGGAAGTGTGCCGAACACTGACAATCGTGTGCCAATGGCCAATACTACGTCAGCCTGAGCCATAAGTTTCATGGCCGCCTTGCTGCCCATATAGCCGATAGGACCTGCCCAAAGAGGATGATTCTTGGGGAACGCGTCGTTGTGCAGATATGTGCAAGCAACGGGAGCCGTCAAGAGTTCTGCAATTTTTGCTACGAGGTCTTGGCAGTCGGTGTCGACTACGCCGCGTCCAGATACGATGACGGGTTTTTTGGCGGTTGCAAGTATTTCTACCGCTCTTTTTAGTGATTCGGGAGATCCACAGCCGCGATCGTCAACGCGGTATTGGTGAGGTTCAAGAATATAATCTTCAACTTCGCCGTAGAAATAGTCTCTCGGTACGTCCAAAAGCACGGGTCCGCGAAGTGCGTATGCCATACGGAATGCCGTTCTGGTGCAGTCTGCTGCGCGGGAAGGATGAGGAATTCTGATGGTCGCTTTGGTTATCGCTTTGAAAACCGAAACTTGATCGCATTCTTGAAAACCGTCCCAACCCACTGATTTTGTTCCTGCTGAGGGAGATATGACTACCATTGGGGTATGTCCCATATTTGCGGCCGCAACGGACGTCACCATGTTTGTGATTCCGGGACCGTTCTGTCCGATGACGACGCCGGCTTTTCCGCTGATTCTTGAATAGGCGTCTTCCATGTGAGCCGCGCTCTGTTCATGACGCACGGGGATAAATCTTATGCCCGCGGCAGGAAACAGATCCAGCAAATCCATGAACGCCGAGCCGACGATACCGGAAACGTGATCAATTCCCTCTGCTACCAGCGTTTCACAAATGGCTTCGCTGGCAATCATTTTTAATTTTTGCATTTTTGTTGCCTCCTTAAGGTACTTATAGTAGTAATTATATTTTTTCTTTTTCCATAATTTTTGCCTGCGCGCGCTTTACGCATATGCAGGCGTAAGTCATCTTTACTTATTTATCAATCGGAGCGCTTTCCGCTTCGCCATCGGATGCGTCGGAAACTTCGATATCTCCCGCGTCGCCGGAATCTATAACCGTTCCGTCATCCGTTATGGCAATTCCTCTTTTCTTCTTAATCAGACGAGATATATCGTCGCGGCGAATAAGTCCATACAACACAAAGAACAGAACTGTGAAGATGACCATACCAATAGCAAGTTTCAAGAAGCTTGTCGCCACAAACGTCATGAGAAGCATAATCGGTGCGCCCAAAACCAATGCGTACAATGTTTGGAAAACCATGTTGTTGCAAGCAGGCGTTTTGAAGTCAGGGTCGATCTCGCGCAACAAAATTACGCCCGTGCTTGCCGTGCCGGTGAGCATTCCGAACATGCAAAGGAATGACTCTTCAAAGTAACCGTCTTTTGCATACAAATGTTTACAAACGTGTTTGACATAGAAGAATGACGCTACGGCTGCCGTCACGCACATTAAAACCAGAGGTACGATAAATTCTGTCCGCGCAAACGCTGTAAGATCGATTGAGCCAATAGCCGCAACAACCATTACGTCGAAAAACAAACCTGATAGTCTGTCTAAAAGATAATTGTTTGTATATTGTTTTTTTACAATACCTCTTTTGGTGAGTCTGTTCAAAACAGCTTTGAAAAGCATTGCGATTCCGGTGCCGATTATAAAGTTAAATCCCCAGAAAAGCGGCTTTACCGTATTTATCAAAAATTTAATGCCGCTGGCATCGCAACCCTTGCTGATACCGTATATAAGTGCAAATGATACTGCGTAAGCGGCAATAACGAGTCCGAGTTGTACGCTGAGTTTGTCAATTGTTTTGGACGATGGTATTTCGTTTTCGTCTGTAAATGTTTTAACGGTATTGTTTTCTTTATCGGTGTCAACCTTTTCAATAAACTTGATATTGCCTTTTCTGCGTTGGCTATACAAATAAATTACACCACCTATACTTGCCGAAACAAAGCCCATGGCTGCTACGGTAAGTCCGAAACTTTTCCCGCCTGCGAAAGCACCAAACTCGCTACTGACCATATTTTCATAATTCATTCCCCAGTTAAATGCTTGTCCGGGGCCTTGACCGTAGCCCATTGGCACCAGCATACCAGAAGCCGGCCAACTTTGGATTATGAAATAGAGCGTAATAGAAATAGCCAGTCCCAAAATGCCCTGCAACAAATACGTAGATACGGTTATCAGTGAACTATCGAATATCGCTTTCTGCGCTTTCTTTCCGCTTAATTTTTCTTTTGTTTTAAGAGCAACGGCAATAAAGCCCATTCCCAAACAGTGATAAGTTAACATTTCCAAAACAAAAGTGTTGAAAAGCGGTTTCCCAGCAACTGCCTTATATATAGACAGTGCGGCGAGCAAAATAAAACCACCTAGGACAGGGCTAGGTATCAATGCTTTGCCTAGCGGTTTAATCAATCTAATAAGTGCGTTCGCGATGAGCAAGACAACAAAAATGGCTGTCATAACTAGAACGAACGCCCAAAAGTTCAGATCGTCAAATTGCATTGTGATATATGCACTATAAAAATCTTCCATTATAAGTCCCCCTTATTTTGGCATCATTGTATCACGTCACAATTATAATGTAAAGTATACCTTTTGTTAAGAGACCTATAGGCCTAAACTAATATTCAAACTCAAAAATTGCAAAATTTTGGCATAAAAGCGGCGTTTTTTATAACACCGCCGTGCGCTTTTTGTGTCTTTTCAATGGGATTAATTCTCGCGTCTTGAACTGTCGTAGCACGCTTTTACGAACCTTTTCATTGAATTTGTGAAGTATTTGTCTTTATGATAGATAAGTTTGAATGTTCTTTGAAGTTTTGCGTCACCTATTCCGCACATCCAAAGCTCGCCGTTTTTTACATCTTCTTCAACAAGTTTTTCAGATATAACCGTTACCCCAAGGTTTTCTTTAACTGCTTTAATAA
>CAYJCS010000020.1:0-8726 GCA_964368715.1 uncultured Bacteroidaceae bacterium
AGATAAAATAGAGCCGATGACGTTATAGGGGGCACCCCCACCTAACGAAATCTCGCGAACTTCAAAATATAAAATTTAAATATCGTTATAGAGCAAATTTGAACTAACCTAAAATTTATAACAATTCAGTTGAAAAACTGCAAAAAGGAGATGTATATGAGCGATAACGAAAAGAAAGTTCAACAATTATGCGACAGTTACGGCGATTGGTGGAACAAGGGATTTTCCTCTCCGGAAATGACCGACAAACTCTATCCTTATAACACGATGTTCTCTCCCATAAAAATAGGCAAACTGACCATAAAAAACCGTCTGGTCATGGCGCCTATGGGCAACATCGATATGTGTGAGGAGACAGGACGCCCCAACATTAAAATGCTAAAGTATTTCGAAGAGCGCGCCAAAGGCGGAGTGGGACTTTTAACCTCAGGCCTGATTCCGATTTCTTTCGGCATTGACAAATCGCTTATCGAACTTGGCGACCTTAGTTATTTCCCAAGAATCGACCGCAGCCGTACCGTATACGTCGGATGGAGAGATCTTGCCGCAATGTGCCACGCACACGGCGCAGCGTTCTTCATACAACTTACTCCGGGTCTTGGCAGAGTCGGCAATCCTCAATGCTTGATCACGCAAAAAGCACTGCCCAGAAGTTCAAGCCTAAACCCCAACTGGTATATGCCCGACGTGCCGTGCGTGCCTCTTAGCGACCACTCCCTGCACAAGATTATCAAAAATGCGGGACAAGCGGCAGCCGATGCAAAAGCGGCAAACCTCGACGGCGCATATCTGCACGGTCACGAAGGTTATCTGCTTGAACAATGCACGAACACAGCTTTCAATCGCCGCAAACTCGGCAAGTATTCCGACTGGATGCGTTTCGGCGTGGATATGATCAAAGAAATGCGCAAGAGAGTTGGTCCGTGCTTCCCGATTATGTATCGTATTGACATCTCCGTTGCATTGAACGCTACATACGGCGACCTTATGAAAAAAGGCAGCGGCGTTTATCTCAACAAATTTATCAATGAAAGAAAGGCGGACGAAACGCTTAAATATATGGCAGAACTCGTCAAAGCCGGCGTTGACATTTTCGACGTAGACCTCGGTTGCTACGACAACTGGTGGCTGCCGCATCCTCCAGCGAGTATGCCTGCAGGCTGTTTCCTCGAAATTTCGGAAATGGCAAAGAAATACTTTTTAGATAACAACATCAAATCCAACCTCGGTGTCGAAGTTCCCGTTGTCGCAGTCGGCAAATTGGGATACCCCGACCTTGCTGAAAAGGCACTGCGCGACGGAAAATGCGATATGGTTATGCTTGGCAGACCACTTCTAGCAGACCCTGAATGGCCAAAGAAAGCGTACGCCGGAAAATGCGCGGACATCCGTCCTTGCATCGGTTGCCAAGAAGGTTGCTTGAACGAATTTGTTGAAGGCGGACATCCTCAATGCGCAGTCAACCCAAGAACGGCGTTTGAAGAGGAACTTCCTGCGGAAATCGCAAAAGCCGCGAAGTCCAAAAAAGTCGCCGTTGTCGGCGCAGGTCCTGCCGGTATTGTCGCTGCAGAGGTTCTGCTAAAGCGCGGCCATAAAGTCGATATGTTTGAAAAAGACACAAAAGTCGGCGGTTCTGTCAATCCCGCGTCTGTGCCGAAGATTAAGTTTGATATGCGCAATTACCTTGCGTACCTAAATCACTGTGTTGAAGAAATGAAGAAAGACAAAAACTTCACGCTGACGCTTGGCAAGGAAGTCCAAATTGACGACATCAAGGGCAAATATGACGTGATTTTGACTGTGAGCGGCGCAAGACAATGCCGTCCTCCGGAAAAGGCGATCCCCGGCATCAACAACAAAAACGTGCTCTTTGCCGTTGACGTGCTGAACAATCCCGAATTAGTCAAGGGCGCAAAGAACGTCGTTGTCATCGGCGGTGGCGTGGTCGGTGCGGAAACCGCATATATGCTCAAATACGAACTCGGTATTGACGCAAAGATTGTTGAAATGCAGAAGTATATTATGAATCACGCTTGCACCGCAAACCGCGGACATATGATTCACTATCTCGAAAAGGCAAAAGTGGAACTGCTTAACTGCACCAAGTTGAGCAAGATCGAAGGTAACAAAGTAACGGTGCTTGAAAACAAGCATAAATCCCGCCCCAATCCTTACAACACTTGGAGCCCGATTTTGCCCGAAAACATCGTGAACCCTCTCGATGCATTGAAACCCTACAGAGAACAATTTGTCGCGCGTGAACTTGAAGCGGACTATGTTTTGCTTGCAATGGGCGTAGCCCCCACGGACAAACTATATCTTGATTGCGTAGCGCAAAACGCCGCATCTGAGGTCTATAACGTCGGTGACAGTTACCGCGGCGCAAGAGTTTTTGAAGCAGTACGCGGCGCATACCGTAAAGCATTATCCATTTAATAAAATTAAAAACGGCTGATTTATCCCCCTCATTTTGAGGGGGAATATTCGGTCATTTAGAAAAATTTAAGTCTTATAGGAGGAAATATGGCAAAATATAATATGGAATTGACGCCCGAGCAACAAGCTATACTTGACGGCAAAGAGGGCGCTACAAAGGCCAAAATTATGGAAACCCTTGTTATGTTCGGCGAGATATTCGGTGCAAAACGCATGGTCGCCGTCACACACAACGAAGGCCATTTGGTAACAAGTTTCGGTATCGGTTTGCTTAAACCGCTATACCGCACGATGGAAGAACTGGTCGCCGCAGGTATAACAACGAAAGGCAAATTCACCGTTGACCCGCGTCCGATTGACTACAAAAACGTCAAATGCAATCCTCTTGACAAATTGGTCTTATCAAAGATTATGTATTCTCAACAGGCGCACTATGAAGAACTGATAACAAAAGTCGGTTTGAAAGACGCCAATGCGTTCTCTTGTGCTTGCTACCTTCCCGAAGTCGGCAACATTCCAAAAAAAGGCGATATTTTGAGTTGGGCGGAAAGCAGCGCAGTTGTTTATGCAAACTCCGTATTGGGCGCACGTTGCAACCGTAACAGCGGAATGATTGATTTGTTCGGCTCAATAATCGGCTACGTTCCCGAATTCGGATTTTTGACTGATAAGGGCAGAAAAGCCACTTGGATTGTCAAAGTCAACTGCAAAAAATTGCCCGAAGCGCAAATCCTGGGCAGTGCAATCGGTATGAAAGTCGTTGAAGACGTCCCTTATGTTTACGGCCTTGACAAGTGGCTCGGCAACGAAATGACCGAAGAAGTTAGTGGATATTTGAAAGATTTCGGCGCGGCGACGGCATCAAACGGCGCGGTCGGTCTCTATCACATCGACGGCATCACTCCCGAAGCCAAAGAAATGGGCGAAAAACTTATTGCAAAAGACGCAAAAGTTTACGAAATCGACGACGCCGAACTCGAAAGGGTATACAAGAGTTATCCCGTTATGTGGAAAAAAGCCGAAGCGTCACCCAAACTTGCATTCCTTGGTTGCCCGCACCTCACTTTCACACAACTTAACAAGTGGACTGAAGACATCACGGCAGGTCTAAAAACGACAGGCAAAAAGAAGGTTGCTTTCCGCACGGTAATCTGCGCCAGCCCCGACGTTGTTGCAAAGTTTAAAAAGACCGATAATTACAAAAAACTTATCGCAACCGGCGCAAAACTTACAAGCATCTGCCCGCTCATGTACACCAACAATCCTCTTACACACGGTAGAGCAATAGCAACTTGCAGCAACAAACTGCGCACTTATTCTATGGCAAAATATTATAAGTCGGATGATTTGTTGAATTTGATAGTCGGAAAGGAGGCAAAATAATATGAAAACCTTTAAAGGAAGAGTTGTTGCAGGCGGCAACTGGAAGGGAGAAGCGGTTGTTTCTCGTCAGGGAATGAATACTCTCGCGTCCTATCAAAAGAGCGCCATGGGTTTTAAAGAAGGCAAAATCAACAGCATAGTCGTTTCCGACCAAAATAACCCCGATTTGTTTGGCAAAGAAATCACAGGAAAGGCGTTGTGCCTCCCCGTCACAATAGGCTCGACAACCGGCGGAATGGTCATTCAGACAGTTTGCAGTATGAAAATTAATCCCGCGGCTTATCTGTTCAGCGAACATATTGATTCTCTTGCGGCAAGCGGCATAGTGCTTGCAAAGATATGGGAAAACAGCGGCATTATCTGCGTCGACAAACTTGGCGCGGAGTTCCTTGAAACTGTCAAAACCGGCGACCAAATCGAAATCAAAGAAGACGGCACGGTAAATATCCTGTAATTTTAACAGCACTAAAAGAAACAGTTTATTTTTATTAACAACTGTTTTGAGAATTTAATAATAAAAAACCCGCTATCTAAGCGGGTTTTTTGTTTCTCATAATTTTTTTTGAAGTAATTATTTTTTGATTTCGTTGACAAATTCTTCAACTTTGTCGAGCACTTTTTTGATGTTCTCGATTGAGTAGGCATAGGAGATGCGAAGGTGATCTTTTCCGCTTTCGCCAAAGGCGTCGCCGGGAACGAGTGCCACGTTTTTGGCCTCCAAGAGTGTAAGTGCAAACTGTTCGCCCGTCATACCTGTGGATTTGACACAAGGGAAAGCGTAGAACGCTCCGCGGGGTTCAAAACAGGTGAGTCCCATTGCATTAAGTCGTTTGACAAGATATTGACGGCGTTCGTCATATTGACGGCGCATTTCCTTGACTTCGGCAAATCCGTTTTCAAAGGACGCGTTGAGTGCGGCAAGAGCGGCGTACTGCGCCGCTGTCGGTGCGCACATAATGCCGTATTGATGCAGTTTGTACACAACGGAAATGATTTCTTTGGGGGCGCATATGTAACCTAGTCTCCAGCCTGTCATTGCGAACGCTTTTGAGAATCCGGAAAGCACTATTGTGCGCTCTCTCATGTCGCCCAGTGATGCGATTGAGGTGAATTTTAGGTCGTTATAAACAAGTTCACCGTAAATTTCGTCGGAGAAAACAATCAAATTGTTCTTTTCGATAATAGGCATGAGTTTTTCCAAATCCGCCTTTTCCATAACTCCGCCGGTGGGGTTGTTGGGGTAAGCGATAAGGATACCTTTCGTCTTTTTCGTGATGGCTTTTTCCACCGCGTCGGGCATAAGTTTGAATTCGTTATCAAGTGCGCATTTGACCGGCACAGGAGTGGCGCCCGTCATTGAAACGAGGGGAGAATAGCACACAAAGCAAGGTTCTGGGATAAGGATTTCGTCGCCGGGGCAGCATATTGCGCGGAACGCAAGGTCAATGCCTTCGCTGGCGCCGACTGTTAGGATAATTTCGCTTTCGGGGGCATAATGCACGCCGATAAAGTTGTCAAGGTACTTGCTTATGGCCTTTCTTAGGTCCATAAGACCGGCATTCGCGGTGTATTGTGTTTTGCCGTTCAGTATGCTGTCGATTCCCGCCTGTGAAAAAGCCTTGGGTGTGATAAAATCAGGCTCACCGACTCCGAGGGAGATGCAGTCTTTTCTGGTTGCGGCAATCTCGAAAAACTTTCTGATGCCGGAGGGTTTCATGTCGCGTGCGACCGGGTTTAGTACATCGAAATAATTTATCATAATTCACCTTATCTGCGCTTTTAGCGCGTGTATTTATGTTCAAATGCAATATAGCACCAAACGATTAACTTTTCAACTATTTTTCAAAATATGGTTTAACAAATTCCACGGTTTTTCTCAATATTTCTTTGCCTTGTTTTTCTATGGTTGCAATAGGCCACGCGTGTTGTGAAAGAAGTCCTTTGCCGCCGATTAAAAGATACGGTGTGCCGATAGAATCGAATATTTTTTGCATTGCAAACGATTCATGACGCAAAAAGTCGTGTTCCGCATAAATGAGCACCGTCGGAGGGAATCCCTTCTTGATTTCTGGGGACAGAATTTTGATTTCTTCTTTGTCTTTTCCGGCGCGTATTTCTTTGTAAGAATAGCCTGTGAAAGCGTTTAACATATACTTCATACCGGGGAAATTGTTGTACACAAGCGTGTTAATATTTACAGCGCCGCAATTGCTGATTAGTGCGGTGATTTTGAATTCGTCACGGTGTTTGAAGTCAATGCCGAGTTTGTCATAAAGGGAGTGGTCAAGTGTCATCGATGCGATATATGATATGAAATATCCACCAGCGCTTTCGCCTGCCATAAGCACTTTAGACATATCGATTTTGTATTCTTCGGCGTGGTCGTAGAGCCAATCGATTGCTTTGAAAATTTGCTTGAACTGTCCGGGAAATGTCATCATTGGGGCATACTGGTAGCCTGCGTTTGCCGCAAAGAAGCCGCGGCTTGCATATTCTTGACAGTAGGTGTTTCTCATATCTAAAAGTCCGCTGCACCAACCGCCACCGTGGATATACAAAAACAACGGCTGAGTTTCGCGCTCTGTTTTATAACTTAGATTGAGCGTCTCTCTAGGGCCGTCGCCGTATTTCATGCCTTTGACAAGTACTGTTCCTTCTGCGGGTTTGCGTTGAATGATGGCTTGTGCTAAGAGTTCCGTACCGTTCATAAACACACCGCCGATTACGCCTTTTAAATATGCAATTTTTTTCATTATAATGCCACTCCGATTTTTTATTACATTTTACACCTATTACGCCGCTTTTACAAGTATAAATATCTTTGTATTTATTTGATGGTAAGACAAAAAATAATAGATACAAGATGCCAAATGACTGTCGGCATAATATGTTGATATTAATGTGGATTTGTGTTAAAATACAACCGAGGTAAATGTATATGAAAAAAATGGTTTCTATAATCGGAGACAGCAAGGTAGACAAAGATTCTGACAAGTATAGATATGCTTTTGAAACCGGCAGAGCGCTTGTCGATCACGGATATAGAGTGGCATCGGGTGGACTTTCGGGCATTATGGAAGCAGCTTTTTTGGGCGCAAAATGCTCAAAATTTTACACCGAAGGCGACACAGTGGCGATATTGCCTATGTTTGATAGAAAAGCAAACACAGAAGGCGATATTGTCATCGCTACGGGGCTTGATATATACCGCAACGTTATCGTTGCAAATTCCGACGCGGTCGTAATGATCGGAGGTGGCAGCGGCACTCTTGCCGAATGTGCAAACGCATGGCCTCTAAAGCGTCTTATCGTTGCATTTGAAAACGTTGACGGATGGAGTTCAAAAGTTGCAAATACTCGTTTAGATTATCGAATTCGTTATCCCGAGATACCCGAAGACAAAATATTCGGTGTCAAATCTGCCGACGAGGCTATTGCGATAATCGAAAAATATATAAATCACTACACAAGCACTCACCCCGGCATCAAAAACGGAGAGTAGTTGTATCGTATATTCTGTTGGCAACAACATATTTTTAAGTTAATAGTGGGAAAAAAAAGCGCCGCATGGGTTTAACCTCTGCGGCGTTTGTTTCAAATTCTAAATTAGTTGCTTGTTCGTTTGGACATTCTTCGCACATAGATATTGAATTAATATGCGTCCAAAAACCCATGTTTTTTAAAATCAGTTTTGTGTCAAAAGCAAGTCTGCAATATCTTCAAAGATGATGTTGTCGGCACATTTGCGCGCACAAGCAAGTTTTTCGGTGTTGTTTACTGTCCACGTAATTATTGGAGTTGTTTTCCTTGCTTTTTCAACGTATTTATTGCCACCCAAAATATCTCTTACGTCGTAAGCGATAAACATTGGTTTTGTCAGTTTTGTTACCCAAAGTTTGCCCAAAAAGTCTACCATATGGTTGTGGCCTCGCCATGTGCACAAAGAGCCGAAAGGGCGGTCGCTATGGCGTCTTGCATAGATGACCGGACCGAAATTGAACGATTGTATGGCAATGTTGCCTTTGTACGTTTTAATGCGTTCGACTGTGGCTTTTACTATGCTTAAGTCCCAGGGCAGTATACCTTTGATTTCACAAAGTATGCCAACTTTCCCGTCAACCAACGCCAAAAATTCATCAAATGTAGGAATTGTGCAGTCAGTGCCTTTCAGGCGGTAAGTTTTCAGTTCTTCAACCGTGCAGTTCCTTATTTTTTTGTCTACGCCGCAAACGCGTTTTAAGTTGTCGTCGTGAAAAACTACAATTTGATTGTCTTTTGATAGATGTACGTCGATTTCGATGTTAAAACCTATTTCGATGGCTTTTTCGTAAGCGGGAATGCTATTCTCGGGTATATCCGCACCATGAAGACCACGGTGAGCGATTGGCGCGGCAAGAAGCCAATCCATTTGTGTTTTTTCTTTCATAATTTCCCCTCGATAGTTACAAAATCATTGATAAAATTTTAACTTTATTTTATACTGTTGTCAATACTTTGAGCCTAAAGGTTAAAATCCCTACGAGAGGACATATATTTGGACACTTCCAAAATCCGCAATTTTTCGATTATAGCGCATATCGACCACGGCAAAAGCACGCTAGCAGACCGTCTTATTGAAAGAACGGGCACTGTTTCTATGCGCGAAATGGAAGATCAGTTGCTTGACAATATGGATATAGAAAGAGAGCGCGGCATAACCATAAAACTTCAAACTTGCCGTCTGTTCTATCATTATAAAGGGGAAGAATACACTCTCAATCTTATTGACACCCCCGGACACGTTGACTTCACATATGAAGTTTCGCGTTCTCTTGCCGCCTGCGAGGGTGCATTGCTTGTCGTTGACGCAACGCAAGGCGTTGAAGCGCAAACACTTTCAAACGTGTATCTTGCCCTTGACAATAATT
>CAYJCS010000020.1:8736-13512 GCA_964368715.1 uncultured Bacteroidaceae bacterium
GGAAATTCTGCCCGTTATAAACAAAATCGACCTTGCGTCTGCTGATATAGAAGGCACTAAAGCGGAAATCGAAGATATAATCGGTCTTGACACCGCAGGTTGCCCGCTCATATCCGCAAAGGAAGGTATAGGCATTGACGACGTGTTAAGTGCTGTCATTGAAAAACTCCCCGCGCCGAAAGGTGATACTTCCGCACCTCTTAAAGCACTCATTTTTGACAGTTATTATGACAATTATCGCGGCGCTATATCTATGGTTCGCATTGTCGACGGGACGGTCAAAGCGGGCGACAGAATAAAAATGTTTGCTTCCGGCAAGACTTTTGAAGTGGTGGAGGTAGGTGTTTATTCTCCGCATATGAATCCTGTAGCCGGTATTTCGGCAGGCGAAGTCGGATATATCGCGGCAAGCATCAAAAACGTTTCCGATACGGCTGTCGGCGATACGATTACTCTAGCCGATAATCCGGCAAAATTACCTCTGAAAGGTTACAAAAAAGCCACTCCTATGGTGTTTACGGGCGTTTTCCCGTCTGACGGCGCACGCTACAACGACCTAAAAGAAGCACTTCTGAAACTTCAACTTAACGACGCCAGTTTGAGTTTCGACGCGGAAGTGTCAACTGCTTTGGGTTTTGGATTCAGATGCGGATTTTTAGGCTTGCTCCATATGGAAATAATCGAGGAGAGACTTGAAAGAGAGTTCGACTTAGAACTTATTACCACTGCGCCCAGCGTCAATTATAAGGTCTACAAAACCAACGGTGATATGCTTGAAATTTCCAATCCGACAAATCTTCCACCTACGGGTGAAATCGACTATATGGAAGAGCCTATGGTGAAAGCCGTTATATTCACTCCTCCGGATTACGTCGGTGCGATAATGGAACTGTGCCAGGATAAACGCGGTGTGTTTATTGATATGACCTACGTTGACACCGCAAGAGTGCAACTTACCTATCACATGCCGTTGAACGAAATTATCTATGACTTTTTCGATACGCTCAAATCCCGCACACGTGGCTATGCATCGCTTGACTATGACGTTTACGGTTATCAGCGCAGCGAACTTGTGCGCCTCGATATGCTGATTAACGGCGATATGTGCGATGCGCTTTCAATCATTGCTCATAAAGACAAAGCGTACGCGCGCGGTAGGGGTATTGCGGAAAAACTTAAAGACGCCATACCGCGTCAAATGTTTGAAATCCCCATTCAAGCGGCAATCGGCGGGAAAATTATTGCGCGCGAAACGGTAAAAGCGCTTAGAAAAGACGTTCTTGCAAAGTGCTACGGCGGCGACATATCCAGGAAAAAGAAACTGCTTGAAAAGCAAAAGGAAGGAAAGAAACGCATGCGCAGAGTAGGCAGCGTGGAAATCCCTAGCGAGGCGTTCGTCACGATTTTGAAAGTTGGCGACGACAAATAATGCAAATTTATATCCATACACCATTCTGTAAAAGGAAATGCCGGTACTGCTCATTTTTGAGTTCTGCGGATTATGACCAATCGGTAATTGATTCTTATGTTGACGCTCTTCTGCGAAATATAGCATATTTGGGTGAAAAATATTCATATGCAAAAGTTGACACCATATATTTCGGCGGCGGCACGCCGTCAGTTCTCAGCGAAAAAAATTTAAGCGGTATTTTCGATATTCTAAACAAGTCTTTTTACATAAATACCAATGCAGAAATCACTGTTGAAGGCAATCCCGAGAGCCTTTCAATCGATAAAATGCGCTCAATACACGCATATGGAGTAAACCGATTGAGCGTGGGTGTCCAGTCGCTTTTGGATAAAAATCTTAAAGCAGTAGGACGTTTGCATGATTCCGCTCTTGCACTAAAAGCGCTTGAAAGTGCCGCTTCTGTTTTTGATAACGTATCCGCGGATTTAATTGTAGGTTTGCCTTTTGACACTCCCGATACCGTAACGGACGAAACAAAAACACTGCTTCCATACATTAAACACCTTTCCGCGTATATGCTATCAGTGGAAGAAAATACGCCTTTGTATGACGACGTAAAAAGCAAATTGCTTTTTCTTCCCGATGACGACAAGACTGTTGATTTGCTAAAATGCGTTCAGAAGGTTCTTTCTGAAAACGGTTTTTCGCGCTATGAGGTCAGCAACTTTGCGCTTGATAATTACCATTCAAGACACAACACAGGATACTGGAAAAGGGAAGAGTATTTGGGCATAGGTTTAGGAGCGTCGTCTTTTTTGAAAACATCGGACGGCAAATCACCGATTGGTGAACAGATTAGATATAAAAATGTGTCGTCGCTTGGCGACTATCTCCGCGCCGTAAACACTCTAGAAACATGCTCTGATATACCTCTGCCGACGTACGGGACGGAAGTTGAATATTTGACAAAAGACGACCAAATCAAAGAGGAAACAATGCTTGGGCTTAGACTCAAAGAAGGCGTACGCTCTGAACTTATACGCGACAAAGTAGCAAAACTAGGCAAAAAATACTTATGTTTTTTCAATATAGGGTCAGAAAGAATTTCGCTGACCGACAGGGGAATGGACGTAATGAATTCGTTGCTTTGCGAACTTATTTAGCAAGAAAATATTGTCAAGATTTGTGCATACTCTAAAAGAAAGGTTATATTTATAGCACATCGTAATAAGTCATTTATTAAATAAAATAAAAGTGTGCTCAAAACGATTGAAAAAAAATATGCTCTTTGATATAATCAATTTACAATTTAGGGAGGCTTGTCAATGACACCCGAATATTTACTTTTCGAAGAAACTCCAAATGCACCGCTTGCTATAATTGCCACCCCCGGCGCAAAGGAACTTACAGCCCTTATAGATCAAAGATTGATTCAAATGTATACAGATACTCAACCCAAAGGATGCAAAATCCCAAAAACCTTTGTGGTTGATGCAAATTGCCCGCGTTTTACCTCAGGTGACGGAAAGGGCATCATAAACGAAACAGTCCGTGGCAAAGATTTGTTTATCATCTGCGACGTGGCAAATCACGGAATAACCTACAATTTCTTTGGGCAGTCGTTACCCATGACTCCCGATGAACATTTTGCGGATCTTAAACGCATAATTTGCGCCGCAAACGGCAAGCCAAAACGCATTACAGTCATTATGCCTATGCTTTATGCCGGCAGACAACACCGCCGCGCAAGCAGAGAATCGCTTGACTGCGCAATGATGCTGCAAGAATTGCAAAATATGGGTGTTGCAGACCTCATCACTTTCGATGCTCACGACCCAAGAGTTATGAACGCTGTCCCTCTTATGGGATTTGACAACTATTTCCCCACCTACCAGATACTAAAGGCACTAACTCGCAGATTCCCCGACGTGAAGTTGGACCGCAACAGCCTTATGTGTATCTCTCCCGACGAAGGCGCAATGGGACGTAACGTCTATTATGCGTCGGTACTGGGACTTGACCTCGGTATGTTCTACAAGCGCCGTGACTATGCAAACGTTGTCAACGGACGCAATCCAATCGTCGCACACGAATATTTAGGAAGTCCCGTTATGGGAATGAACGTCTTTGTCGCAGACGACATGATAGCAACAGGCGACAGCATAATTAAACTCGCGAAAGAGATAAAGGAAAAGGGCGCCGAAAAAGTGTTCCTATCTGCAACTTTCGCATTGTTTACTGAGGGAGTAGACAAGTTCAACGCAGCCTACAAGGAAGGTGTTTTTGACGCGGTGCTGTCAACGAACCTCGCATACAGAATACCCGAAATAAAAGATTGCCCGTGGTTTATCGAGGCAGATATGTCCAAATATATTGCCTATATAATTGCAGCGGCAAATTATAACGAGTCCGTATCAAAACTGCTCGATCCTTTCGATAAGATACGTCAACTCGTGAACAAGCTCAATCAGCAGGATTGACTAGGAGGAAAATGTGAAACTATCTTGGCTGGGACATTCCGCCTTCCGACTTGAAGAAAGCACCGGAACGACTGTCGTCACCGACCCTTATCACTCGTACGTTGGATTTGAATTTCCGCGCGTCAAAGCAGACGTTGTAACAGTAAGCCACTCCCACAACGACCACAGTTTTATCAGCGGAATTGACGGAGATCCGACAATTATTAAGCGTGCCGGAGTATACGAAATCGACGGCGTGCATATCTTGGGACACAAGACCTATCATGATGACAAAAAAGGCAGTCAGAGAGGAGATAACCTCGTTTTCAAGTTCCGTATGGACGGAGTTGAGATCTGCCATATGGGCGACATCGGTGAAGAATGCAATGCGATGCTTGTGGAAAGTCTGATGCCCGTCAATATTTTGATGATACCGATTGGAGGAACTTTTACCATCAATGCAGAACAGGCAAAAGAATATGTCGACCGCATTATGCCTGATGTGGTAATCCCCATGCATTTCAAAACAAAAGATTGTGAATTCGAACTCGATAAAATTAATTCTTTCTTAGATCTATTCGACGACGAAGATATTGTTTATACCCAAACGGATACGATGGAATTCGACCGCGCAGATTTTGACGGCGAAAATACACGTGTGCTTGTAATGGATAAATTTTTTAAATAATCTTAAGACAAATCAAAATTAGGCGTTTGTTGCCTAGGCAGTTGTCGACAATCTAAAATCTACTTTACATACGCCCCTTAGGGGGAGTTTGGTGTTATTAACCTTGGAGGTTTTATGGAAAACTATAGCCTAGAATCGCTCAACGCAAAGAGCGTATTCGAAATCCGCGATTTGGCAAGGAGCGTAGGAGTGCCTGCGCCTACCAAATCGAACAAAGG
>CAYJCS010000021.1:0-4288 GCA_964368715.1 uncultured Bacteroidaceae bacterium
ACGGAATCATAATCAGGGTGCACGCAGACGAGATAAGCAAGATTGGCAGAGCCACGCAAGGTGTGCGTATCATGCGTCTAAAAGACGAAAAAGCCAAAGTCGTGAGCATTGCTCTTGCACCTCGCGAAGAGGACGAAGACGAGTCCGACGATAACGCCGAGAGCGTCAGCGTCGCGCTTGAAACCGAAGTTGAGAGCACGGCATCCGGCGCAGAAGATAACGCAGAAATATAACTTAATATGAATGAAAGCGGGATATAAACTCCCGCTTTTGTGGTTTAACGACAAAAATACACAACCCCATCAAGGAGGATATTATGGAAAGAAAATGGTTCAAGGAAATGTGCGTCTACCAAGTTTGGCCGCGTTCTTTCAAGGACGGAAACGGAGACGGCATAGGCGACCTGAAAGGTATTTATGAAAAGTTGGATTATATCGCAAGCCTGGGCTGCAACGCGATATGGTTTTCTCCGCTTTACTGCTCCCCGCAGGCGGACTACGGCTATGATATAGCGGATTACCGCAATATCGCTCCCGAATACGGCACTCTTGACGAATTTAATAAGGTATTAAAGGGCGCGCACGAAAGAGGAATAAAAGTCATTATGGATTTGGTGGTAAACCACACTTCCGACAAACACGAATGGTTCCTTAAATCCGCCGCAGGCGATCCTAAATATAAAGATTACTACATATGGCGTCCCGGCAAGGGCAAAGACGGCAAAAAATTCCCCAACAACTGGATGGCAACTTTCCCCGGTGACGGCTGGACGTTCAACGAACAGCGCGGTGAATATTATCTCCACTTGTTCGCCGTTGAACAGCCCGACCTTAACCACGACAATCCGGCAGTCAGAGAAGAGGTCAAAGCCATAATGCGTTTCTGGCTGGATATGGGCGTGGACGGATTCAGAGAAGACGTTATCACCTACATCAGCAAGAGAGAAGGACTACCAAACGGATTCCCGATTCCCGTTATGCGCGGCTCGGAGCACTATTCCGGTGGGCCCAACCTTATAAAATATCTCACAGAATACCGCGAGGTATTAAAAGAATACGACGCTATGCAGGTTGGCGAAGCGCCTATGATGACGCCTAAAAAAGCGCTCAAATACATAGCTGGCAAAGACAAAGTGCTTGATATGATGTTCGGTTTTCAACATATGGAAGCGGATTGCTTCATGACATCGTATATCCGCCGTCCGTTCAATCTTGTCAAACTCAAAAAAGTTTATAACAACTGGCAGACAAAACTGTACGAAGCAGGCTGGAACACAAACTATATTGAAAACCACGACCAACCTCGCATCATTTCCAGATATGGCAGTGAGAAATTCCGCTTTGAAAGCGGCAAGGCGCTTTGCACAATGTACACTTTCCTTTCCGGCACGCAATTTGTCTATCAAGGTCAGGAAATCGGCATGAGCAATCTAACCTTTGAAAAGTGGGAAGACTTTATTGATGTTGCAACTTTCTCCACCAAAAAGATTTTCCAAAAACTCAAAGTGTTTTCCGACGAGAAAATTTTGAAAATGGCAAAGTACGCCGCACGCGACAATGCACGCACTCCCGTTCAGTGGAGCAGCAGCAAAAACGCGGGATTTACAAGCGGTAAACCTTGGTATACCGTCAATCCAAACTATCCCGAAGTCAACGTCGAAGACCAACTAAACGATCCAAATTCTCAACTCAATTTTTACCGCAAAGCAATAGCGCATAGAAAAGAATATTTGGCGGCGGCCATCTACGGAAAGTTTGTTCTTCATCTTGAATCCGACAAAAATTTATTTGTTTACGACAAAATCGGCGAGGACGGAAGCAAACTTACGGTTGTTGTCAACCTATCCGAAAACACCTTAGACGCGGCAATTGTCAAGCCGTTTATCGAAGGCGGAATGAAGCAAATCTTGTCCAACTATAACGGTGAAATCGGCGCAACGCTAAAACCATACGAAGCAAGAGTGTTTATATCGCGCTAAACCGCGAATAGCTGCGTCAAATTCAATCCCACGAGCAGTCACGTGCGAAGAGTACGCTCCTGTCCGCGGGATTATCTTTTCCTTGTTCTTCATCGATTAATCACGATACAAACGCAACGGCGTTTCTGCGGCGCTCCAAAAATTTATTATAAAAAAGACGGCGAATTGTGGCATTACGGTTCGCCGTTTTATTTCATTAAAACAAAACCGCCGAAACGCGGTTTTTGTTTTTGCGTAATAGTGCTAAAAGAATTCAAAACTCCGGGGCGTACAAAACCGAAAAGGCGGCAAAATTTTATTTAAGCACCGGTGCAAGTGTAACGAAGACTCCCAGCAAAAGAGTGTATAGCGCAAACCCCAAAAGGGATTTGTTCTTTATCATTTTCAAAAACAGTCCTATGGAAAAATAACCCGATACAAAAGCGCAAAAAGTGCCTATTATTATCGGGGCGATTTGAGAGGGGGCAATGCCTTCTTTTGATAAAAAAATCTCTCCGCCTTCAACAAGAGCAGAGCCGATTATTATCGGAATCGAAAGCAGAAAAGAGAAATTGGCAGCCTCTTCTTTTTCCACTCCCAGCATGCTCATGCAGGCTATTGTAGAACCGCTTCGAGACACGCCCGGCAACACGGCTATTCCTTGCATAATACCGGTTAATACGCTCGTTTTGACATCAAGAAACCCTTCTTTTGCAAAAAAAAGCTTTTCGCCAAGGAAGAGTAAACAAGCGGTTAAGATGAATCCGAAACCCAAAAGTTTGCCCGTCAAAAGATCCGGCATAAACACCTTAAAAATGACGGCGATAAGCACGGTCGGCACGCAGGCAATGAAAATATATGCCGTTTTTTTTTGTAGCGGGTGTTTGACAATAGGTATCCATTCGCCCCTTAGTGCAATCAAAACGGAAAGCAGGGTGCCGACGTGCAAACACACGTTAAAAAAAAGACTTTCTTCACCCACGCCAAGTTTCTCCAAAAGATAAAGATGCCCCGAAGATGATATAGGCAGAAATTCGCTTGCGCCTTGCACGATTCCAAGAACTACGGCTTCCCAAATTTTCATTTTCCCTTTACTAATCTCCCAAGTTCGTTTATACTGAAATATTGTACTGGTATGAGCGCGCAGATATGAACGCGCACGCGGTTTTCCGCGGTTAGAGGTGTATATGAAACTGGGAGTTGTAGGATTGCCCAACGTCGGCAAAAGCACTCTTTTTAACGCCATAACAAAGGCGGGAGCGGCAGCGGCGAATTATCCTTTTTGCACAATAGAGCCAAACATAGGCGTAGTGGCTGTGCCCGACGAGAGGCTTAATAAACTCGCCGCGCTTTACGACAGCAAAAAAATCACCCCAACAACACTTGAATTTGTGGATATAGCAGGTTTGGTGCGCGGCGCAAGCAAGGGCGAAGGGCTGGGCAATAAATTTCTTTCTCACATAAGAGAAGTTGACGCAATCGTCCACGTTGTCAGATGTTTTGACGATGAAAACGTCACCCACGTTGACGGCAAAATCGACCCTTTGCGCGATATAGAAACCATAAATCTTGAACTTGCATTTTCCGATATGGAAGCCATTGAGCGCAGAGTCGGCAAGGCGCAAGTTATGCTCAAAGCCGACAAAAAGTATACGGAGGATTTTGAAAGACTCACAAAAATGAACGCATGGCTGGAAAGCGGCAAACCGCTTAGAACCCTGCCGATGGACGACGATTTCAAAGCCTTTGTCGACGAGCAATTCCTTTTGACGTCAAAACCCGTAATCTATGTTGCAAACGTGGACGAAAGCGGCATTAACGGTAACAATTATACCGCACTTGTTCAAAAAGCGGCCGCCGAAGAGGGTGCAGGTTGCATAATCTTGTGTGCGAAACTCGAAGAAGATTTATCCGCTCTCGACGATGATGAAAGAATAATGTTTATGGAAGAATACGGCCTAAAAATCAGCGGCCTTGATAAACTTGTGGCAGCGTCATACGAACTTTTGGGGCTTATTAGTTATCTCACCGCAGGCGAGAAAGAAACTCGCGCCTGGACCATAGTCAAAGGCACCAAAGCGCCCCAAGCGGCAGGCAAAATCCATTCCGATTTTGAAAAGGGATTTATCCGCGCCGAGATAATAGACTGCAAAACACTTCTTGAATGCGGCTCATTCAACGCCGCCAAAGAAAAAGGGAAAGTCCGCAGCGAAGGGAAAGATTATATTATGCAAGACAACGATGTTGTCCTCTTTAGGTTTAACGTATAGGTAAATTGCGCTATTTGCGCCCTTTTGCGTGATCCTCAAGAATCCTTCATCGCCACGTACG
>CAYJCS010000021.1:4388-12977 GCA_964368715.1 uncultured Bacteroidaceae bacterium
AAAATGTCCGCTGGGCGACTTGGAACCTTGCGTATCGCGCAAAATCATCACAAATGTAAATCGCGCTATTTGCGCCCTTTTGCGTGATCCTCAAGAATCCTTCATCGCCACGTACGAAAATGTCCGCTGGGCGACTTGGAACCTTGCGTATCGCGCAAAATCATCACAAATATCGCAATTTAGTTAAAAGTTGCGTATTTGAAGGATTTCGCCACAGCGGTTTGCCTTAGGTAGCGCGGGCGTGTGTTTAGTTAGCAGTGGTAAACGAGGAATTTTTGCGCTTCGCTCCGCTACGCGCACTGCATGAAAACGAATAAGAGAAGTGCGGCACAAAATGCGGATTAATTTGGATGTAGGGGCGAAAACGCGGAAAGCGGAAAAAATTAAAATCGGCAAATGTGGTAGAAATATAGATTGTAAAAAGGAAAAGTTATGCTTTTTGATACAGAACTGGCAAAATTGCTTTCAAGTGACGGGCTAAGCGAAGATGAAGTGCTTGCCGCACTTGAAACCCCAAAAGACGGCAAACTGGGTGACGTTTGTTTGCCCTGCTTCAAATTTGCAAAGAGCCTAAAAAAGGCGCCTCCTCAGATTGCTGCCCAATTGTCACAGAAATTGGTAGATGCAAAATTTATTGAACGATATGAAGTTGTAGGGGGGTATCTTAACGTCTTTTTTGAACGTAGCGTCGTTGCTGAAAAACTATTTATCGCAAACGAAAAATTGACCTCTTCCTTATCTATTGCAGATAACGGGGGATATATCGTTGGTTCAAACGAGGGCGTAGGTAAAACAATTTGTATTGATTACAGTTCCGTCAACATTGCAAAACCCTTTCATATCGGGCATTTGTCCACAACTGTCATCGGCGGCGCACTTTACCGCATTTTCAAATATTTAGGATATAACGTGGTCGGCATAAACCATTTGGGAGATTGGGGTACGCAGTTTGGCAAACTCATTGTAGCCACAAAAATGTGGTCGTCAATTGATGAAATTGCCAGTAAAGACGAATATTTTTTGAACGGTTTGTACGTTAAATATCACAAAGAAGCCGCTGAAAATCCTGCGCTTGACGACGAGGCACGCGCCTATTTTAAGCGTATAGAAGACGGCGACAAAGAGGCAAATGCATATTTTGAAATCTTCAAGGCAATCACGATGCGCGCCGTCGAAAAAGTTTACAGACGCCTTAAAATCCGCTTTGACAGCTACGCCGGAGAGAGTTTTTACAACGATAAAATGCAGCCATGTCTTGACATGCTTTCAGATAAAGGCCTGCTTGTTGAAAGCGAAGGCGCAAAAGTTGTAAATCTGGACGATTACGGTATGCCGCCATGTCTTTTGGTCAAGGCCGACGGAGCAACGCTTTATGCCACGCGCGACATTGCCGCAGCCTATTACAGAGAAAAAACATACGATTTTTACAAGTGTCTTTACGTTGTCGCTTATCAGCAGAATCTGCACTTTAAGCAATTGTTTAAGGTGCTTGAAATGATGAATTTTGAAAAATCGGCAGATGTTGAGCATATCGCTTTCGGTATGGTGAGCATGGAAGACGGCGCCATGTCCACAAGGGAAGGCCACGTGATTTGGCTTAAAGACGTCCTTGATAAAGCCGTGCAAAAAGCCTCGGATATAATCGAGGAGAAAAATCCTGCAATTCTAAACAAAGAGAGCATTGCAGAAAGTGTCGGCGTGGGTGCCGTGGTGTTTTCCGCACTCTTTAACAACCGCATAAAAGATATTGTTTTCTCGTTTGACAAAGTGTTAAATTTCGACGGCGAAACCGCGCCTTACGTGCAATACACTTACGCACGCTGCCGCAGTGCACTAAAAAAAGGCGGGGATTATGACGTTTCAATCGCAGACATTAGCGCGATTTTGGACGACGAAGGCTATGAGGTAATAAAAAGCGTTTTGACCTTTGACGACGACGTGCGGCTCGGGGCAAAACTAAGAGAGCCTTGTGTAGTAACGCGTCATACAGTCGACTTGGCGGAAAAGTTCAACCGCTACTACATCGACCACCGCATAGTGGTGGAAGAAGACGGTGTAAGACACGCTCGTCTTGCGCTTACGGACGCCGTTTCGAAGACGCTTAAAGCGGGCTTGGATCTGCTCGGAATAGACGCACCCGAAGAAATGTAAAAATATTTTTAAACAAAACGATTTTTAACGCCGATTGTTTGAAAACCGTCTAATCGGCCTTAATCTTGAGATTAAGTTGTGCATAGGGGCAACCCCATACCACCAGATACGGCGTTTGAAGCGCGGCTTAGTTAAAAATCAGTTGACACACGCGCACGGTTTAATTATAATGTGCAAGCATTTATAAGCCCTATAAGATAGGCAAAAGATGACAATAATTCCTTAATACGGAGGCAATAAAAGCTATGAAACAAACATTCCAACCCAAGAAAAGACAGAGAAGCAAAGTCCACGGATTCCGCGAGAGAATGAAGTCCACCGGCGGCAGAAAAGTTTTGAAACGCCGTCGCGCAAGAGGCAGAAAGGCTCTCACTGCCTAAGTTATGCAAAAGCAGTACAGGTTGAAAAGGCGCGCTTCTTTCAATTACGTTTACAAAAAAGGAGAAAAGGCCGCATCCAGGCACCTGCTAGTGCTTTACGCTAAATCCCGCGAGGGATTGAAAATCGGCATTTCCGTCACCAAAAAAGTGGGGAATGCCGTTACAAGAAACAGAGTCAAAAGACTGATACGCGAAGCGTTGAACCCTTTAATAGGGCATATCAACGCAAACTATATGTACGTAATTGCCGTCCGTCCGTCTATCGTGGAACTGAGTTTTTCAGAAGTCTTAGAAGAAGTGGAAAAGGCTTTTTCAAGAGCGGGTAAAATACAATGAAAAAATTGTGTTATGCGGCTCTAAAATGGTACAAACGGTTTTTAAGCCCATATATCGGACGCAGTTGTCGTTTTACGCCGACTTGCTCGATGTACTGCTTTGACGCTATAGAGCGCTACGGAGTTGTAATCGGTTGCCTAATGGGCGGCTGGCGCATTCTTCGTTGCAACCCCTTTTCTAAAGGTGGTTTTGATCCTGTCCCCGAAAATTACAGAGGAAACGTAAAATGGCTCGTTTAGACTACGCTCGCAAAAAGAAAACACTGATTTATTCGGTTGCGGTTATCATCGCAATTTGTTGTATCGTATTTTCCGCTTGCAACAACGACACCGGAACTTATGACGTTTCGGACAAAAACAGCGAACTTGAAGTCACGCATTTTATTGCAAAGTTCATGGTTTTGCTCAATGACGGAATCGGAAATTTCGGCTGGACGGTTATTGCGTTCACCGTAATTTTGAAACTTATCCTTTCACCTCTTGACATTTGGCAAAAAGTTATCGCACGCAAAAACTCCAAGGCAATGGAGCGTATGAAGCCGCAACTTGAAGCATTGCAGGCAAAGTACGGCGACGACAAACAGCGTTATCAGCAAGAACAGATGGCTCTTTACAAAAAAGAAAAGTATTCTATGCTCGGTTCCTGTCTGCCTACGATTGTGACGCTTGTGGTATTCTTCATAATCTTTGCCGGATTCCGCCAAATGGTGGGCTATCAGTTCGCAAGCGATTATCAAAAAAGCTATGCAACATACGATACTGCGATGACCTCACAACTCGGCGACGAATGGGAAATGTCGACTCAAGACGCGGCGGAATATTCAGCGGCAAAAGAAATCGCGCAGAAAGAGGTTTATGAATTTTATTCTTCCGACGACCAAAAACAAATGCGTGAATTTTTGTGGATTAAAAACGTATTCGTTCCCGACAGTTGGAAAACAGCTGTGCCCGATTACGTCACCGTAACCGGACAATCCGGCTTTGCCACTTCCAAAATGGAAGGCGTGATGAAAAACGAATACGAGGACGTCATGGGCAAAGTTCTGAACACCGGCGGCTGGGGCAAAGAAGGCAAATGGAACGGATGGCTCTTGCTCCCCGTACTTTCGATTTTGCTAAGTCTTGTATCACAAAAAATGCTTACGAAAGCGCAAGGCACTCCTCCTCCTGCCGCAAACGGAAAGGCGGCGGACAGCATGCAGGCCAATATGAAAATGATGCAGTACACGATGCCGATTATGATTGGTGTCTTTGCGCTGTTTTATTCGGGCGCGTTTGCTCTTTATATGTTCGTCAGCTCGCTTGTGTCGGTTGTCTTCCAATTGGTGTTTAATCTTGTGGGCAAATGCGTGGACGTAATGCAGTCAAAAAAAGGAATTTAACTCTTTTATAGGAGAAAATATGAAGAAGATTACAGAGGCAAAGGCTTCGACGGTTGAACTTGCGGTAGAAGACGCCCTTAAACAGTTGGGCACCACACGTGACAAAGTGCAGGTGGACATATTGTCCAAGGGAGGGCTTTTTTCAAAAGCGGAAGTGCGTGTCACTGTTTTAGACAACGCGGCGGATGCGGCGGAAGAACTTGCAAACGGCATCCTTGAGCGCATGGGACTAAAATGCAGAGGAACCGCTGAAGAAAAAGACGGAACTCTGTACGTTGAAATCAAAGGCGAGGACAGCGGCACCGCAATCGGATACCGCGGAGAGGCGTTGGATGCGCTCCAATATCTGCTTTTGACATATCTCAATCAAGAAAAGTTCGACTTTAAAAAGGTCGTTGTCGACAGTGAAAACTATCGTGAAAAGCGCAAAGAAACTCTGACGGCGCTGGCACTGCGTCTTGCCGAAAAGGCGCAACGCACCTGCCGCAAGGTTTCGCTGGAGCCTATGAATCCTTTTGAAAGGCGCATAATACACAGTGCTCTTGCCGACAGTGAAATCGCAACTACTGAAAGCGAAGGCGAAGATTTTGACCGTCACGTGGTAATAATCCCCAAAGGTGTTGAAATCAGAGAAGACAGAGCTCCCCGCGACGACAGACGCCGTGACGAAAGAAATCGAAGCGACAGAGGTCGAGGCGAGAAAGAACGTAGCGGCCGCCGCGATGAAAGGCGAAGTGACGACAGACGCCGTGAAGAGAAAAACTATAGCGGAGAAAGACGCGGCACCGCGCATGCGCCGAGAGCCGAAATTGAAGAAATTCCGGACGGAACGGTACACCGCGGATATTTCACGGGCGAGGGTATGGAAGATGACGGCTTTATAAAGCCCGCAGCCAAAGCCGGCCCGCCCAAATTTAAAAGTTTCGGCGGCACCAAAATAAGGTAATGAGTCATACAATTTTTGCTATATCCACTCCTGTGGGAACTGGCGGCATAGGCATTATTCGCGTGTCGGGTGACGATGCGCTGAAAGCGGCCTCTGCCGTTTTTTGCGTTAAAGGAATAGTAGAACTTGAAAAAATCTTGACCAAAAATCCGCTTAAACTGCATTTCGGCACGTTTGACGGCATCGATTTTAAGGATAAGGGTTACGCAGTCTATTTTCCCGCAGGCAAGTCATTTACGGGTGAAGACGCTGTTGAGTTTTATTTGCATGGCGGCGTAAGGATTATGCAAGGAGCGCTAAAAACTCTTTCTGAAAAAGGACTATATCCCGCAGAAGCCGGCGAATTTACAAAAAGAGCTTATCTAAACGGCAGAATGTCACTCTCCGACGCCGAAGGCGTTGCGGATATGATAAACGCCCAAAGCGCATCGGCGCTCCGCGCCGCATTTAGGCTTATGCAGGGCGGATTATCGGGTAAGTGTGAAGATTTGTCCGAAAGGCTTTTGACGGTAATATCCACACTTGAAGCCTCGCTTGATTATCCCGACGAAATGGAAGACGAGATTATGCCGTCGATAAACGGCGTCGTGCCCGGTGTCATCGCCGATATAGACAAATTGCTATCCACGGTTTTGGCGGGCAGACTTGCCAAATACGGCGTCAACGTCGCTATTGCGGGCGCGCCCAACGCGGGCAAATCCTCACTTATGAACGCTCTGCTGAATGAAGACCGCTCCATAGTAACGGAAATCGCCGGAACGACGAGGGATACGGTAACAGGCAGTCTGGAATGTGACGGAGTGAAGATAAACCTCACCGATACGGCAGGCTTGCGCGAAAGCGAAGACGTAGTGGAAAGCGCGGGAATTAAAAGAGCGTTAAAAGCCGTAAAAGGCGCGGACGTAGTGTTGTACGTTGTGGACACAACGACAAAATTCGGAACCGAGCAAAGCAAAATCGAAGAAATTGCAAGCGAAAATGCGACGGTGATAACCGTATACAATAAATGCGATTTAAGCGGCTTTAAAACCGACGAACAAAACGCTTACGCAATCTCTGCTTTAAGCGGTGAAGGCGTCCAAAATCTGCTGAAGAGAATAGCGGCAGAATGTAATTTATACGTCACGGCAGACGAAGACATAATTACGTCGGAAAGGCACGTATCGGCATTAAAAGACGCCAAAGCATCGCTTGAAAGTGCAATTGTGCAAAATGAGGCAACAATCGATTGCGTGCTTATTGATCTTAGAAACGCCTACGACTCGCTTGGAAAGATAACCGGCAGAACGGCAACGGAAGACATTGTGAATTCTATTTTTACAAAGTTTTGCGTAGGGAAATAATCAGGGAATAAAATTGGAAAATACATTGGATTTTGACATAGTGGTAATCGGAAGCGGTCACGCGGGAGCGGAAGCCGCACTTGCATCGGCAAGGCTGAATAAACGCACGCTTGTGACGTGCACGGATTACGGTACGGTTTCCATGATGCCATGCAATCCTTCAATCGGCGGCACCGCAAAAGGCCATCTTGTAAGAGAAATCGACGCTTTGGGCGGAGAAATGGCTTTGATTGCAGACCGTACTTTGTTACAGATAAAGATGCTCAATCTTGCCAAAGGTCCGGCGGTGTTCTCTCTGCGCGGACAACAGGACAAATTGAAGTATCATGAACTTATGCTTGAAGTTTTGAAAAGCACGCCCAATCTTACAGTTCAAGAAAGTGAGGCGGCAGAACTTAAAGTAGAAAACGGAAAAGTGTGCGGCGTTAAATTTGCAAACGGAACCGCAGTAAGCTGCCACGCGGTGATTCTTGCCACCGGTGTTTATCTAAACGGCAGAGTAATTATCGGCGAATACGTCAAATCAAGCGGCCCAAGCGGCCACACTCCAGCCACACACCTTACCGACAGCCTTGTAAATTTGGGAATCCCCATGCGCCGTTTCAAGACCGGAACTCCCGCGCGCATCTATCGCGACAGCATTGATTTTGACGAAACGGAAATCCAGCACGGCGACAATATGGACAGATTTTCCTTTTTATCGCCTTTTACCACTTTTGAAGAGGAGCCGTGCTATTTAACCTATACAAACGAAGAGACGCACCGCATAATACGCGAAAATATCGGCAGAAGCCCGCTTTATAACGGAAGCATACACGGCATTGGTCCGCGCTACTGTCCTTCGATTGAAGACAAAGTGATGCGCTTTAAGGATAAATTGCGTCACCAGATTTTCATCGAGCCTGAGGGCGCAGGCAGCGAAGAAATGTATATTCAGGGTATGTCCAGTTCACTGCCTCACGACGTTCAGGAAAAAATGTATCGTACTCTTCCCGGACTCAAAAATTGCCGCTTTGCAAAATACGCCTACGCAATCGAATACGACTGCCTCGATCCGTTGTGCCTAAAACCGTCCTTGGAAATCAAAACGATAAGCAATTTGTTTGCGGCGGGGCAGATAAACGGCAGCAGCGGCTATGAAGAGGCGGCGGCGCAGGGCCTAATGGCAGGAATTAATGCCGTACAAAAACTGGACGGGAAACCGCCGTTTATTTTACACCGAGACGAAGCATATATCGGCGTGCTTATTGACGATCTTGTGACAAAGGGCACCAACGAGCCGTACAGAATGATGACCGCGCGTGCAGAACACCGCATTAAACTAAGACAAGACAATGCGGATTTGCGCTTAACACAAAAAGGTTACGATTTAGGGCTTGCTACAAAAGAGCGTCTTGATACGATGCTGAAAAAGAAAGCCGAGATAGAAAAGTTACTGGAGTTTTCCATTCATACGCTAAACCGCGCCGACGTTGAAAAACTATTGGCAAAATCTGGTGAGGCAATACCTTCAAAAACGCCCACCTTTGGTGATTTGGCACGTAGGCCCAATATTGACGCTGAAGAACTTGAAGCATTTTTGCCTTTTGATTGCTCTTTAAGCGCACTTTCGGCGGCGGTTGTACAGCTTAAATACGAAGGATACCTTCAAAAACAGGAAAGCGCCGTAAGAGAGCAACAGCGTTTGGAAAGCCGCGCATTGCCCGAAGATATTGATTATTCTTCGATCAAAGCACTCCGTATCGAAGCCCGTCAAAAACTTGACAAAGTCCGTCCTTTAAATCTAGGTCAAGCCTCGCGCATATCGGGGGTATCGCCCGCCGACATCGCAGTTTTGATTGTTTATTTACAAAAGCACGGAAAATAAAATGCGAAACAAATTATCGTAAAAGCGTTTTTAAAATGCTTTATATGTCGCAAATTTAATATAAATTAGTTTTCTTAAAAAGATCTTTTTCGATTGCATGCCTTGAACAATGAAAAAAGTACTTTCTAGTTATATTTACTTATTATACAAATCCGAAATTTCTTATTGAGCATAAAGTCAACAAT
>CAYJCS010000022.1:0-11701 GCA_964368715.1 uncultured Bacteroidaceae bacterium
GTTTTGACAAGGTCAAGACTGTCGCGTGCTCCGTCCAAAAAACAATCATATACTTTCACCCGTTTGACAAGGCAGTATACGAACATAATTATCATTAGAATCGGCAAAAGATAAACGCTCATTTTTCCGATTTGCCTTTTTTGGCAAACAGCTTGCACAAAATACAGCCTGTCAGTGTCGCAATTGTGGAAGCGATCAACGACGGAAAAAAGATAGACGCCGCATTTGAACTTCCTGCCGTTGCTCTGAGTGCAATAACAGTCGCAGGCATAAGCTGAATGGACGTGGCGTTGATAACAAGCAAAAGAAGCATGTTGTCGCTTGCCACTCCTTCCTTTGGACTCATTGAGGCCATAGCCTCTATGCCCGCCGGCGTGCTGGCACCGCCCATACCAAGCATATTGCTTGCAAGATTCACGGTTATCCAACTGTATGACTCTTCGCTTTCGTTTTTGAAAATTCGCCTGATTAGGGGGCGCATGGCGCGTGAGAATTTTTTGTCCAGATCGGTAGCCTGCATCATTTTTAAAACCGAAAGCCAGACCGCGTATATTGCCAGCAACTTCAAAATGAGCGTAATTGCGCTGCGGACGCCTTCAATCATTGCAGGAAAAGCCGTCTCCGGAGACGACACGATAAGAAGCACAAGGGATATTAAACTCAATGCGGTAAAAGCTATATTCACACATTATTTTACGTCTCCGTCGGAGAGGCTATGCCTTAATTCCGTTTACAAACATAGCGTTTGGTTGTATAATAATTAAATTAAGAATGACGGTGTTCCATTCGCGCCGCCAAAAGAGGTTTTATGGAAAAGTATTACATTACCACCGCAATTACCTACACATCGGGCAAGCCGCATATCGGCAACACGTACGAAATAGTTCTGACTGATGCGCTTGCACGCTTTAAACGCAAGCAAGGTTATGACGTTTTTTTCCAAACGGGTACGGACGAACACGGTGAGAAGATAGAGCAAAAAGCGCTGGCAGCAGGAAAAACACCCCAAAAATTTGTGGACGAAACAGCCTCAGAGATAAAGCGCATTTGGGATTTAATGGACACTTCCTACGACCGTTTTATCCGCACAACGGAACCGTATCACGAAAAACAAATCCAAAAAATGTTCAAAAAGTTTTATGAGCAGGATGATATTTACAAAGGCTCGTATCACGGCTGGTATTGCACGCCTTGCGAATCTTTTTGGACGGAGAGCCAACTTATTGACGGGAAATGCCCCGACTGCGGCAGAGAAGTGAACTTGGCAGAAGAAGAGGCGTATTTTTTCCGTATGAGCAAATATGCAGACAGACTGCTGAAATATTATGAAGACAATCCCGATTTCATTTTGCCCCTATCCAGAAAAAACGAAATGGTGAACAACTTCCTAAAGCCCGGGCTACAAGACCTGTGCGTTTCTCGCACGTCTTTCAAGTGGGGTATACCGGTTGATTTTGACGATAAGCACGTCGTATACGTTTGGCTTGACGCACTTTCGAACTATATCACAGGCATTTATTACGACGTTGACGGAGAAAACGGCGAACTGTTCAAAAAATACTGGCCGGCAAACGTACACGTTATCGGCAAAGATATCGTTCGTTTCCACACAATTTACTGGCCAATCTTTTTGATGGCGCTGGGTGTTCCGCTCCCCAAACAAGTTTTTGGACATCCATGGTTACTACAAGACGGCGGCAAGATGTCAAAGAGCCGCGGCAATGTGATATATGCCGACGATATGGTGTCGTTTTACGGTGTGGATGCAGTCAGATACTTCCTGCTTTCGCAAATGCCTTTTGACAATGACGGCGTAATAAACTGGGACTTGGTCACCGATACGATAAACAGCGACCTCGCTAACGTATTTGGCAATTTGGTAAGCCGTACGCTTGCGATGCTCAACAAGTACTTCGACGGAGTGGTATCTAATAAGGGCGTCAGCGAACCGATAGACGAAGAACTAAAAGCAGTAGCGATCGGCGCGTATCAGAAAGTTAGAGCCAAGATGGACGGCTTCCGCATTGCCGACGCTTTGACAGAAGTTTTTGCAATCTTCCGTCGTGCAAACAAATATATCGACGAAACTGCTCCTTGGGCGCTTGCGCGTGACGAGGCGAACAGTGACAGACTCGCAACGGTGCTTTACAATTTATCCGAAAGTATCGTTATCGCAACCTCGCTTTTAGAGCCGTTTTTGCCAAGCACCGCTGCCAAAACGCTTGAAATGTTTGGTCCAAAGCCAAGATACTATTCCGATATAGAAAAGTTTGGACTGTTAAAGAGCGGCACAAAAGTGACATCTTCCCCCGAAAAACTGTTTGCGAGATTTGACGGCAAAGAAATCGCAGAAAAAGTGGAAGCAATGTATAACAGCCGCAAGGCGCCCGTAAAGCCCGAAAACGTGGTCGGTATCAGCGAAATTACAATAGACGACTTTGCAAAAATACAGCTGAAAGTCGGCGAAGTTTTGGCTTGCGAAAAGGTTGAAAAAGCAAAAAAATTGCTTAAATCCACTGTAAAAATCGGCGAAGAGACACGCACTATCGTAAGCGGGATCGCAAAGTTTTACACTCCCGAAGAAATGGTCGGCAAAACGGTGGTCGTCGTTTCAAATTTGAAACCCGCTATGCTTTGCGGCATAGAGAGCCAGGGTATGCTCCTTTGTGCCTGCAACGACACAGATGTAGTTTTGGTGTCGCCAGAAAAGAAAATCGAAAGCGGTTCAACGGTGAGATAATGCTTGTCGACACTCATTGCCATCTTAGCGACGAAAGACTCATAGGTAGCGTCGAAAGCATAGTAAACGACATGCATTCCGACGGTTTGAGCGCGCTGATAACCGTCGGCTATGATGAAGAGTCTTCCGTCAAAAGCTATGAGTTTGCGCGCACATACACGGATGTGTACGCCGCTGTCGGTATGCACCCGCACGACAGTAAAGACGCCACGAATGAGATGTACGACCTTTTTTGCGATATGGCGATAGACGAAAAAGTTGTCGCTATCGGTGAAATTGGTCTCGATTATCACTATGACCTTTCTCCGCGCGAAATACAAAAGCGTGTGTTTTTAGAACAGTTGGAACTTGCGCACTCATTGGAAAAACCCGTAATTTTGCACGTACGCGAGGCATACGAAGACGCAAGAAAAATTTTGTTTGATAACCGTAATTTGCTGAGCGACGGGGTGCTACTCCACTGCTATTCAGGCTCTCCCGAATACGTTAAAATCTTTTCAAAACTTGACGCGTATTTCAGTTTCGGAGGGGCAATAACGTTTAACAATGCAAGGCATAATATTGAATCGCTTCAATGCGTGCCAGCGGACAGATTGTTGCTTGAAACAGACGCGCCCTATATGACTCCCGTGCCGTATCGCGGACAAACCAATTTCCCGAAATGGGTAAATTTAGTCTGTGACAAGGCTTCGCAGGTGCTTGAAATCGAACGAGAAAACCTTGCGGAAATTACAACGAAAAACGCAAAATCGCTGTTTAAGAGGCAATTTTGATAAAATAAACATCGGAAAGTGAATAATGAAAACATACGTTTATGAGTTTGGCGACAGCCTTTATATCAACCTTACGAATCGATGCTCAAATGCTTGCGAGTTTTGTATCCGCAACTTCAAAAAAGGTGTTGGCGACAACGACTTGCGACTAAACGCCGAGCCTTCTTTTGACGACGTAAAGGAAGATCTTTCGACTTACGATTTAAAAAAATATAAAGAACTGGTATTTTGCGGTTTCGGGGAACCTATGTATGCGCTTCCCGTTTTGAGCCAGGTTGCGCCGTATTTAAAAAGGCTTGGTTGCAAAACGAGGATAAATACCAACGGACAGGCGGCACTCATCAATAAGAGGGACGATATCCCCAAGCTGATTTCCTCGTATATCGACGCGGTTTCAATATCACTCAATGCGTCCACTGCATCCGGCTATCAGGAGATTTGCCGTAGCAAATTCGGCGAAGAGGCGTTTAAAGCTATGTTGGAATTCGCAAAGGGCTGTGTTGAAAATGGCATTGACACCACACTATCTGTCGTGGATTTCATCGGAGAAGATGAGATTGAAGCCTGCCGTAATTTAGCAAAAGATATCGGCGCGCATTTTAGAGTGAGAGAAACAATCCACGAAGACGACGAATATTAAACGGTAATATTTTTCGCTGATTTGTATTGCGTAATTCTTGCTCGAAAATGCAGTAAGCCATAAATTTTGGGAACTAGACGATAATCCATACACAAGAAAACAGCAGTACGTTGTTAATCAAAAAACGCAAATCAGTTGACAAAAAACCTTAAAATAGAAAAAGGAACGAAGCATATACCGCGTTCCGATTTCAATGCACCTTAGGCTTTTGCCAATTAGGTACGCAGTTAATATGTGTTGTAGCAAGAATTCTATACTGCTCATAAAAGGAAAATTTTGGAAATGAAAATCACAGATCTGCTAAAAGGCACCAATTTCCGTTTTAATAAGGCTCTCGGTCAAAATTTTATTCTTGACGAGAACCTGCTTTTAGGCATCGTGTCGGACAGCGGCGTAGAAAAAAGTGACGTAGTGGTTGAAATAGGCACGGGAGCAGGAACCCTAACGCGAGTTTTGGCTCAGCGCGCCGAAAAAGTATTTTCCTTTGAAGTGGATAAAAATCTTCAGCCGATTTTTGAACATAGCCTAAAAGGGCTCGAAAACGTGGACGTTTTTTTTCGTGACGTACTGAAAATGTCCGATGAAGATTTTAAATCCATCGTTGGCGATACGGCGTTTAAAGTTGTGGCAAATTTGCCCTATTATATAACGACGCCGCTCATAATGCGCTTTTTGGAGAGTGACTTAAACGTCGTTTCTCTTACCGTTACCGTGCAAAGCGAAGTTGCAGACCGCCTTGTGGCGGCAGCGGGAAAACCGGAATATTCGGCAATAACGCTTGCTGTTTTATCCCGCGGAGAAGCAAAAATCTGCCGAAAAATCGACAGGAAGTGCTTTTATCCTCCTCCAAACGTAGACAGCGCGGTGGTGAGAATAGACGTTGATAACAATAAGTTGAAGGGCGAAAACAAAGAACTTATACACCGACTGGTGCGCTCCGCTTTTGCTATGAGGCGCAAAACTTTGAACAACAATTTATGTGCGTCTTTCGGCATTTCCAAAGCCGACGCCGACCTTAAAATCACTTCCGCAGGCCTGCCGCCGATGATCAGGGGAGAATCGCTTACCCTCGAAGATTTCGTAAAGTTGTCACACAATTTTTAATCGGTTTAGTCTTATTACAAAGTCTTTTATTTCTCGACACAAATTGCCTTAATATACCTACAAAATCATAATATTATTATACCTCGCATACAATCTTTGCGAGGTGCTGATATATGTCTTATAGGAAATTCGTTATTGTTTTGAGCGACATCGGAAACAGACATCGCGTTGTCAAAATGAGCGGCTGTTTCGACGGAAACAGCAATGTCACCGTAGAATGTAAAAGCGCTTCATCAAGAGGCGTCGGGACGCTATACGTTTTGGGCGATAAAATTACCAAAATTGAACTTGAACGCGACAAAACGGAATATAAAGTGCCTATTTTGTCAAATGGCGACATATTGTGCGCCCTTGATGAGGACGGAGTTTTGCAGGTTGGCGGAACTGGAAACGTGCCGTCTTTCAGAGCAGTTGGAGAAAGAATTAAGGCTTGGGAAAAGGCTCTTCACGAAGAGCGCAAGGTCGCTCCTAAAATCGACGCAAAAGTAAAAGCCGAACCCGAAAAAGAAAAGGTCGCAAATAAAAATATTAACTCAAGCCTCTCGGATCATGAAGCGGAATATATAGACATAGTCGAAGATTTGCCGCCCTCTCAAGAAGAAAGGCGCGAGAGTCAGAAAACGTCTTACAGAGAAGAAAGATATGAGCGTGACATGCAGAATTATATGGCGGACAAAAACGGACGCGGAACGCCAATGAATATGCAAGAAAAATATCGACGCACGGAGTCAAACTACGGAACGAATAACAACGATCGAGAAATGACAACAAACGACCATCGCTACGATGCGGACGCAACTTCGAAAAGACACGTCAAGGCGGCGAGGGTCGATTCTCCGTCTGAAAACGAGCGTGTGAGCGCGGCGGCGGACGTAATGACCGGCGGGGTGGATTATGCGGGAGATAATTTCTATTTCGCCGTAAAACCGCAACTTGACGAAATGTTCATTTGCTATCCCGAAGAAAAAACGCTAAACGCAACAGTTCCTAACAGCCGTTGGGTAAAAGTGGACACTCCGGACGGATATTACGTTGTCGGATTGATTTACGATTTGGAAACCGTGCTTTATATATGTTACGGCATCCCTTCTTCGTTTTCGACTCAGCCCCCTCCTGAAATCGCAGACGTTTGTGTGTGGCTGCCCTTGAACCCGGGAGACAGAGAAGGCGACGGATACTGGCTTATTTACCAGTCGGCTGTAGACGGTAAATGCGTGAGGTAGTCATTTTATGCAAAAAAATACGATAGCCTTTGCAGTAATTTGGAGAAACTGCATTTTTCAAGTTGGCAATGGTATTATTCTGAAATTTGCCGACGGCGAAAAGATAAAACCGCACTGAGAACGGTTGGTGTAGTTACACGGCGCGCGCTAGTGCTCCCGCGAAACCCGCGAGCCCCACATATAGTAATAATATATAATTATTAAATTTTTTTTGCGTTTACACTGAATTTGTTTGACAAGAAAATCAATAATTGCTACTATGATGTGGCTTGCGGAATCGCAGGCAGTTTTTAACTTGCGAAAAAAATATGGACAAGGAAAAACAAATTATCAACATGCTAAACTGCTCGGAAAAACTTGTCGGTTCCAAACAGGTTTTGAAGGGCTTGTCCGAGGGGATAATACGGTGTGTATTTATCGCGGAGGATACCGAAAGCGAGCTTAAAGCCAAACTCGTTGCGGCGGCGGTTTCGAAAAACGCGGAAGTTTTCACTGCTCCTTCCATGGAGTGGCTTGGGAAACAAGCGGGTATCGAAGTGCGTGCGGCAACCGTGGGGCTGACGGTGATGCTTGAGGGCTAGACTGAATTGCACCTGTAGGGTTGCGGGTACATTCGAAAAATTTCAGTAGGAGGAATAATAATGCCAACCATTAATCAGCTGATTAGAAAAGGCAGAGAAAGACAGCTCAAAAAATCTGTGACACCTATCATGGAACAGTGCCCTCAAAAGAGAGGCATATGCCTTAGTGTCACCACGACTTCACCAAAGAAACCGAACTCCGCTCTCCGTAAGATTGCAAGAGTCCGCCTTGTGAACGGCATGGAAGGAACTGTCTATATCCCTGGTATCGGCCACAATCTGCAAGAACACAGTGTTGTTCTTATCAGAGGCGGACGTGTCAAGGACTTGCCTGGTGTGCGTTATCACATCATTCGTGGAGCACTCGATGCAGCAGGCGTTGCAAAACGCAAGCAAGCGAGATCCAAGTATGGTGCAAAACGCCCCAAATAATTCGAATGTAAAAATCCAAAAAACAAACCCAGGAGGTAACTATGCCAAGAAGAAGTGGCGTGCCAAAAAGAGACGTATTGCCCGATCCTGTATATAATAGCCAAATCGTTGCAAAACTTATAAATCAAGTTATGCTCGACGGCAAAAAAGGAACGGCGCAAACCATCGTCTACGAGGCCTTTAATAAAGCATCAAAGAAACTCGGAGTCGAAGCAATCGACGTGTTTACCAAAGCACTGGATAACATTATGCCAATGCTTGAAGTAAAAGCGAGAAGAGTCGGCGGTTCAACATATCAAGTACCTATGGAAATCCGCCCCGAAAGAAGACAAACCCTGGCAATCCGTTGGCTGGTCAGCTTCGCACGCAACCGCGGCGAAAAAACCATGGACGATCGTCTTGCCGGAGAAATCATGGACGCATATAACGCAACCGGCGGCGCAGTCAAGAGAAAGGACGAAATGCACCGTATGGCAGAAGCGAACAAGGCGTTCGCACATTACAGATGGTAATATAGAAATGGCGCGCAAATTTGCACTCGAAAAAATCCGAAATATCGGCATAATGGCACACATCGATGCCGGAAAGACTACGACTACAGAGCGTATTCTTTTCTATACCGGTATGATAAGGAAAGTTGGAGAGGTTCACGACGGCGCGGCGTTTATGGACTATATGGCGCAGGAGAGGGAACGTGGTATAACAATTACCTCCGCCGCCACCACCACTGTTTGGAAAGATCATCAAATCAATATCATCGACACCCCCGGACACGTCGACTTCACAGTTGAGGTCGAGCGCAGTCTGAGAGTCTTGGACGGAGCCGTTGCGGTTTTCTGCGCCAAAGGCGGAGTGGAACCTCAATCGGAAAACGTCTGGCGTCAAGCCAACACTTATAAAGTTCCGCGCATCGCGTTCGTCAACAAGATGGACATTAACGGCGCCAATTTTTATAACGTCATCAAAATGATGCGTGAACGTCTCAACACAAATCCCGTCCCCATCGAACTGCCGATTGGCAGTGAAGGCGACTTTAGAGGTGTGGTTGACGTCCTCTTAGCAAAGGCGTTTTATTACGACGACGGCGACAACGGTATAAAGGCAAGAGAAGCGGAAATTCCCGCAGAACTTGTTTTGGATTACCAAGAAGCCAGACAGCATCTTCTTGATACCGTTGCCGACTTTGACGACGACATCTTTGAAAAGTGTGCCGATGGCGAACCCGAAACCGTCACTTTGGACGAACTAAAACGCGCAATTCGCAAGGGCACCATCGAAATGAGAATGACGCCCGTGCTGTGCGGAAGTTCTTATCGCAATAAAGGCATCCAAAAACTTTTGGATGCAATTATCGATTTTTTGCCAAGTCCCTTGGACATTCCGTCCATCACGGGCAAGAACCCCCGCACCGACCGCGAAGAAGTGAGACACCCTGCCGACAAAGAACCTTTCAGCGCACTGGTATTCAAAATTATATCGGATCCGTTTGTCGGAAGATTGGCATTTGTCCGCATATATTCGGGTGAAGTGAACACCGGCGTGATGGTGTACAACTCCGTCAAGGACGGCAACGAGCGCATCGGAAGAATTTTGAGAATGAATGCGGACGAGCGCGAGGATTTGGCGGAAGCCGGTACAGGCGATATCATCGCTTTGGTGGGCCTCAAAAACAGCACTACGGGAGACACGCTATGCGACAGATCCCATCAAGTTGTGCTGGAAAATATGGTCTTTCCTGAGCCGGTAATTAAAGTCGCAATAGAGCCTAAGTCCAAAGCCAGTCAAGAAAGAATGACGACGGCCATTCAAAAACTGCAAGAAGAAGACCCCACGTTCAAAGCGTATACCGACAAGGACACGGGGCAAACCATCATCGCAGGTATGGGAGAACTGCACCTTGATATTCTGGTGGACAGAATGTTCCGCGAGTTCAAGGTGGAAGCAAACGTTGGTAAACCGCAGGTCAGTTACCGTGAGACAATCACAAAGACTGCCAAAGCACAGGGCAAATTCGTAAGGCAGACGGGCGGCCACGGACAGTACGGCGACTGCGTCGTGCAACTGGAGCCGAATCCCGAAGGCGGATACGAATTTATCAACGAAACCGTGGGCGGCGTTATCACCAAGGAGTTTGCAAACGCGGTAAACGAAGGCATCAAAGAGGCTGCTAAAGCAGGCGTGATTGCCGGATACGAGTGTGTCGATTTCAAAGCGCATCTGCTTGACGGCAGTATGCACGAAGTGGACAGCAGCGAAATGGCATTCAAAATCGCGGGAACTATGGCGTTCCGCGAGGCGGCGGAAAAAGCCGCACCCGTACTACTTGAACCTATTATGAAGGTGGAGATACTCGTTCCCGACGATTACGTCGGCGACGTACTGTCAAATCTTTCGTCCAGGCGCGGAGCCGTGAAGGGTATGGAACCCAGAAGCGGCGTTCAGGCGATAGATTGCGACGTTCCGCTTTCAGAAATGTTCGGATACGCAACGGCACTTCGCAGTTCGACGCAGGGCAGAGGCACCTTTACGATGATATTCGATCACTACTCACAGGTTCCCGACAGCGTAATGACGAAAGTCACAGGAAAAACTACCAGAAAATAGACCTTATATATTGTATTTATATTAAGGAAACTATTTTAGAGTATAACAACAAAAAAAAGCCAAAAAACAAATTATTTGGAGGAATTAAAATGGCAAAAGCTAAGTTTGAAAGAACAAAACCCCATGTCAACATAGGCACCATTGGCCACGTTGACCACGGCAAAACCACACTTACCGCCGCTATAACCATGTACAGCGCGTCCAAGGGCGAAGCAAAAATCATGAAGTACGATGAAATCGACAAAGCGCCGGAAGAGAAAGCAAGAGGTATTACGATCAATACTTCACACGTTGAGTACGAGACAGACAAACGTCACTATGCACACGTCGACTGCCCCGGCCACGCCGACTATGTTAAAAACATGATCACCGGTGCTGCACAGATGGACGGAGCAATCCTCGTCGTGGCAGCCTCCGACGGCCCGATGCCTCAGACTCGTGAGCACATTCTGCTCGCCCGTCAGGTCGGTGTACCTTATATCGTCGTGTTCCTTAACAAGTGCGACCAAGTTGACGACGAAGAGTTGCTTGAACTTGTCGAAATGGAAGTGCGTGAACTCCTCGCCGAGTACGAATTCCCCGGCGACGACACTCCTATCATCCGCGGTTCTGCGCTGAAGGCTATGGAAGCCGGCCTTGCAGGAAAATTTACCGATCCCGCATTCGACTGCATTAGAGAACTGCTTAACGCTGTTGACAGTTACATTCCCGATCCTCAAAGAGACACCGATAAACCCTTCCTTCTCCCCGTTGAAGACGTCTTCACCATCACCGGACGCGGCACCGTCGCAACCGGCAGAGTTGAACGCGGTATGCTCAAACTGGGCGACAAAGTCGAACTTGTCGGTCTCACCACCGAGAAGAAAGAAACCACCGTCACCGGTATCGAAATGTTCCGCAAATTGCTTGACTTCGCAGAAGGCGGCGATAACGTCGGCGTACTGCTTCGCGGCATTCAAAGAAACGAAATCGAGAGAGGACAAGTCCTTGCAAAACCCGGTTCGATTCATCCTCACACGCACTTCACCAGCCAGGTTTACGTCCTGACCGCGACAGAAGGCGGACGTCATACACCGTTCTTTGACGGATATCGTCCTCAATTCTATTTCCGCACAACCGACGTTACCGGCTCAATCAAACTGCCCGCAGGCGTTGAAATGGTTATGCCCGGCGACCACATCGATATGGAGATTCAACTCATCACTCCTATCGCAATCGAAGAAGGCCTCCGCTTCGCTATCCGCGAAGGCGGCAGAACGGTCGGCTCCGGTGTCGTTGCCAAAATACTCGACTAATAGTTGTTCTTTCCAAATAAATAGCATTACTCTGCGCGGCGTAAATGCGCCGCGCGGGGTTGCCTGTGAAAATTTTGGATAACAACAAAGGAGGCTACTATGGCTCAAAAAGGAGCAAGAGTCAGGGTCGTACTTGCTTGCACGGAGTGCAAACAGCGCAATTACAACCTCAAGAAGAACAAACAAAAACATCCTGATAGGATGGAACTAATGAAGTACTGCAGATTCTGCAAGAAACACACTTTGCATAGGGAAACCAAGTAAGGTTAGGAGGCAATAATGGCAAAGAAAAAGCCCGAAGAGACGGAA
>CAYJCS010000022.1:11801-12941 GCA_964368715.1 uncultured Bacteroidaceae bacterium
GTAGCGTTCTTTTTGATACTGTTTGGTATCGACTATGTGCTTTCCGGCATACTTAGTTTGATCGTCAACGGTTCTTGGGCGTTTATCTTTATATCATAAGGAGTGTTTATGGAGACTAAAGAGCAGCCCAAGTGGTATATAATTCACACCTATTCGGGACACGAACAACGCGTCGAGAGAGACCTGTGGAATATGATTGACAACAACAACCTTAGGGATTATATCGTCGATATAAAAGTGCCTATGGAGGACGAAGTAGTAGAGAAGAACGGCAAGAAAAAAGTTGTTCAACGCAAAAAACTTCCCACCTACATTTTTATAAAAATGATATATACCAATCACGTCTGGTTTATGGTGACATCTACCAACGGCGTAACGGGTTTTGTCGGTCCCAAAGGACGTCCTCTTCCTTTGCGTGATGAAGAGGTCAAGCGAATGGGACTCGAAGTGGTCAGCCTTGAAGATTTCGACATCAAGCAGGGCGACGACGTAAGAGTTGTCAGCGGCGCTCTCGAAAACTTTATCGGTGTTGTGGACTCTATCAGCGCCGAACGTCAAAAAGTTAAAGTTATCGTGGCAATGTTCGGAAGACAGACGCCAGTGGAACTTGATTTTTCGCAAGTCGAAAAACTCAGCATTTAAAAGCGGTATAGCCGCAAAAGCAAAGACCGCAAGGTCAGGAGTGGGAGAAAGCAAATATTAGGACTTTCGCAAAACCACATTAGTCAGGAGGTAATATGGCTAAAAAAATTACAGCAGTAGTGAAACTGCAATTGCCCGCAGGCAAAGCGACCCCGGGACCGCCCGTTGGTTCATCGCTTGGACCTCACGGCATCAATATCCCCGCTTTCACAAAGGAATTCAATGAAAAGACATCAAAACAAGTTGGTCTTGTTATTCCTGTCATCATCACAATCTATCAAGATCGTTCCTTTACCTTCATCTTGAAGACGCCTCCGGCGCCCGTCCTTATTAAAAAGGCGTGCGGCCTCGAATCGGCGTCCGCTCGTCCCAACAAGGACAAAGTCGCCACACTAACCAAAGCCCAGTGCAAAGAGATCGCCGAACTCAAAATGGTGGACCTCAACGCAGCGACGGTTGAAGCCGCAATGAGCATGGTAGCAGGCACAGCCCGCAGCA
>CAYJCS010000023.1:0-12736 GCA_964368715.1 uncultured Bacteroidaceae bacterium
AACTCGTTTTGCATAAAAATCCTTTATTTGTGATAGGGCGTGCCTGCGTTGATTGTGAGCGCGCGGTAAATTTGCTCCAAGAGCATGACGCGGAACAACTGATGCGGAAAAGTCATTTTGCCGAATGACAACATCAAATCGGCCCTTTTCTTAACCTCTTCGCAGTGTCCGTGGCTTCCTCCCACAAGGAAACTGAACTCACTGACTCCGAACGTACATTTTTCGTCTAAAAGCGCGGCCAATTCCTCGCTTGACAGTTGTTTTCCGCCACCGTCCAGCGCGACGATATAACCGCTTGCCTTGTCAAGCAACCTTTCGCCCTCGATTTTTCTCTGTTCATCGGGTGTTTTTCCCTGCGGAGCGTCACTAAGTTCAATAATTTCTATCTCGCTGAATCTTGAAATTCTTTTTTGGTATTCCTTCACCGCGTCGGACAGGTAATTTTCTTTGATTTTGCCAATCACAATAATCTTAATCTTCATCGCATAAGTCCCCACGCCAAAGTAAAGAGCGTAGCGGCGGCGGTGATTGCCACGCAACCCCACAAAAATACGTTTGTCCTGATTTTAACAGCGCCGTCAAGCGGGCTGCCGAATTCAAATGGCGATACGCCAGCTCTTTTTATCGCATCGTTTCTCATACGGTAAAACATCCAAAACATTAAACTCAGTGCAATAACAAAAATCATCGCGCCCGTAATAAATCCCAAAAGCGAGCCGTACAGCCAGTCGCTAATCGTGTTCATAAAAGAAAACGCACCGCCCTTTTGCAAAGCGTAATCCGACAGAACGGCGATGGCGTTGTTTAAAAAATGAGTGAATATCGCCGGATATATCGAACCTGTGTAATAAACCAAAAGCGCAAGCACTATTCCGTCAAAAAACGTATAACCAGTCTGCACTATATTTTCGTGCATAAGACTAAAAAGCAGAGCGGATACGACAACAAACCACTTCCCGTTTTCTCTAAAGCCCGCGTGCAATAATCCGCGGTGAGTGGCCTCTTCAAACGTAGCGGGTAGCACTGCCGTCATAAGCAGTTCCAAAAAAAGCACACCGAGTGTTGTATATTCGGTCTTTGAAACAGTCCTTGTAAAGCCAATCGCTCTAAGCAACGAGCCCCAAATAAACGATATAACCGTTGCGGCATACACCATACAAACGGCAATCACTATTGTGCGTGCGAAATCCCGAAAACTGCACTTTTGAAATGCAAAATCGCGTGTTAAACTGCCAATTTGGCGAAAATCACCGTTTTTACAAAATAAGAAATATAGGGCAACAGGCAAAACCCCAAAGCAAAGAATCTGCACTATGAGCGTAAAATAATAGTCACGGTTTATGGTCGGGACAATGCCGTTTTCCGCTATGGAGATACGAAGAACAACGGTCATCAGCGTGACGAAAAGATAGATGATAGAGGCGGCGTATTGTTTTTTCATAGCAATCCTGTGATCAACGCAACCACCCAGTAGATGGCGGCAAATCCTATAGCCAGCCAAACGTTGAGCATGGGTTGTTCTTTGCCAAGATACACCGTGCCCACACCGTCAAACAGTTCTCTTTCAACTGCGCGCCAGCCGCGTTTTGTAAAAAGCGAAGCAAAAAATCTAAAAAAGTTTTTAATAGAATTCGATTTTGTGTTTGAATCGGAATCGGCACGCACGGATACGGAATACTCGTCAAAAATCACGTTGTTTTCAACGACTCTGAAAGAAGGATTGTAAGATTGCTTTTTGCCGACTCGGAAATATGCGTACAATAGAACAGTTAGCAAAAACGCTCCGACAATTACGCTGAAAAAGCCGGTAAGATAATTCCAACTACCAAGCGAATAGATAAACTCGTCAACTTGCGGAATATACGCAGTCAAAAGTAGTGTTATGAAGTTGTTCAAAAAATGCAAAACGATGCAGGGCACAATCGAGCCGGAGAGAGCAAACACCACGGCAAGCACAACACCCAGCCCAAACTGATGCACCGTTTGCAAAGGATTTTGATGCATCAAACTGAAAAGCAAAGCCGATATAAAAATGCCGAAAGACATTCCTTTGGTGCTAAGTCCGCTGAAAAGTATGCCGCGGCAAAGCGTTTCTTCGGCGATAGCAGGCAAAATCGCCATAAGAACAGTTGCAAGTATAAACACGCCTGCGTTTGAAAAGTCCACATTAATAATACTGACAACCGGATACCCTATCACCTCTAGCAGTTTCATAAACAGCATTGCAAGGGGATAAAACGTGATTATCGTGGCAATACAAATAGGCAAAAGAAGCAGCCACCGTTTGTAATTTATGAAAGGTTTAAATTTTGCGACTGCAAATGCGTCAAATTTTCTAAACGAAGAAAAAATCGCAACAACCCCAATAACGGCAAGAGGCATTATCGCATAACTTACCCACCCGGAAATCGTCATGCCGGCAAAAATGCCGCCTCTGCCGTTCAATATAAATGAAAAAACGTAGGCGAGCAGGGATGCGCCGCACAATGACAGCAGATAAGTTGCCGCGCTTTCGCTTGCTGAAATTTTGTTTCTCATTTCACCTCGAATACACTGCTGACGCAGTATTGCGTTGCAGCGCACAAATTGATTTTTGCGGACGCTTCGTCCAATGCTTTTTTGACGGCACAAAGAGCCTTGTCCGTTGTGTTATTGTTTTCGCTTATATGTCCGAGCACCAAAGTTTGAACGCTTGTTCCGACAAGGTGTGATGCCATCAGTGCCGCCGCATCGTTGCTTAGATGCCCGTTGTATCCTAAGATTCTGGCTTTAAGGAATGGCGGATAGGAGCCCTCTTTCAACATTTCCACGTCGTGGTTGGATTCAAGGAGCACTACTCCGCTGTCCTTTACGTTTTCGAAAACGTTCTTCTTGGGCACCCCCATATCCGTCGCGACGCTCACTCTTTTATCTTCGCATGAGAAAGTGTAGCCAAGCGGATATTCCGCATCGTGTGGAATTCTGAATGGTGTCACTTCGATATCCCCTATGTAAAATCCGTTTTCATAAAAATCTACGGGCTTGTAGTTTTTTAATACTCCCTGTCTTTCATATATGGCACGCGCGGTGAGTTCGTGCGCGTATACGGGCACGTATCGCGTCAGCGTGGGCAACGCGGCAATATGGTCATTGTGCTCATGCGTCACAACGACTCCGCTCAAATCGGAGAGCGACATCCCCAAATTTTTGAGTGCGCCGCTAATGCGCGCCGTAGATATGCCCGCATCGCAAAGAATCGCCGTTTTAGAAGTCATTATAAGCGTGCAGTTACCTTTGCTGCCACTCGCTATAGAAATCATTTTAATGGACATTTGTCGTCTTTTTACCTTTTACCGTATTTTCGTTTTCTATACGGATTTTCTTTATCTTTTTAAAAACGGGGCACATTGTGCCCCGCTTTGAACACTGTTTAGTTATATCAGATTGTCCGATTCGAAGTTTACTCTCCTATCGTCCCTATTCATTTCGGCGTCTCGTTTCTTTTTGCTTGCAACAAGAACCAGAATCACACTCAAGAAGAATAAAACCACACTTATCGCGGTGAGCACAATCAAAGCCATTTCGACGTTAAGATCAAACGTGCCTTTCACAACTTCGTATATGAGCGCCGCTCCGACAGGCGCTGCCGAAAGAAGCGCTAAAACCGACACAAACGAATACGGATATTTGCCAAAAATCAGCGAGAGAAGTGACACAAGAACTAATAATCCAGAAGCCGCGGCGGCTATGGAATACAGTATCATGACTGCTTTGTTAACGGGTGCGATCTTAAAGGCTATCCACGAGTATAATGCATCGATAACGTTGAAAGGAGCGAGGTTCAAGCCAAGAGTGTTTGGAGCAAACTTTGCAAGAAGGAAAAACAGCATTTGGACGGCGGCAAACAGGAAAACGATAACAGCGCACACTCTTGCGACGGCACCTTTTTTGTTTTTGACCGTTTTTTTGTCAGCGCTTGCGGAGGCGGATTTAGAAAATTCAGCATCCGGATATTCACCGTAGCCAAATTGTCCCCCGCTCGGCGCGCTGTCCGCGCGAAGTATGTCGCTGTCCTGCGTCATATACGGCACGACTGCAATCGGCACGATAATTGGCTGCAATTGAATTGTGTTGTGCTTTGGCGCAACGATAGGAACCGGCGCGCCTATGCCAATAGTCTTCAGCACCGTTGTTTCCATCCCGGCATCGGGCTGAGGCGAACCGTAGGCTTCACTTTCAAAGAGCGGCGAATTTGCCACAGATTTTTCTTCCACCACTGGCGGCACGATTTTGACAGTCTCTTTCTTTGACATAATTATCTCCATACCGCCCACAGGCGGACAGTTGGATTATTTTGTATAACCCGATTTTTCGGGGTTGATAATCGAGCACAATGCTGCTATCACTATATTTGCGACGGCAACGGCTGCAATGCCGACAATTTCACTGCTGTTCCAGCCGTAAATGATATCGTTCATAAAGTTTATTTTTGCGATGCCAAAATTTTCCGCACCGACAACGGCCGCGACAAGCAAAGCCGCAATGCACAAAAAATAAATCAAAGATGCCGCAAAATAACGCTGCACTTTTACCGCTCCGAAAATACCGAACAATGATTTTATCAAATTTGCGAGTATGAACAGCAGTCCAAACAATAGTATCAAATCGGATAACGTCTGTTTCCATGCTGTTTCCACCTCGCTACCCACCCAATTTTGGGCAATAGACAGTTTGACGGCTTCAATCAAGTTGCCGAATATGTTCAAATTGTCCGGCACAATCGTAAGCGGCAAAACAGGTTTGACGTTTGTCGCGGCAAGTATGTACGGCACAAAGACCGCCGCCGAAAAGATAAACATAATAAGCCCGCAAATAACGTTTTTGATGCGTTTTTTGCGTTTCCAGTGTTTGTCAACGTCCTTACGTTTGGGCTGGTAATCGTCTGATGTAGACACCGCGGGACTTGTTCCTTCGGGCAAAGGCTCGTCGATTTCAAGCGACGGGCGCAATACAAAAACCTGCCTAACCGAAGGTAGGCGGTTTATACCTCCAGCCTTCATAGGCGCCGGCGCGAGCCTTATACCCATTTCGTCAACTTTAGATTTTTCGTTATTGCTTGACATTTTGTCTCCGTATCCGATTTCGCATTTGCATTTGTTTTACACAGGCTGAACTTATTTTTTTGTCGGCACAGGCGGTTTTTCGCTTTGATCTTTCGGTGCGTTATTGACAGGTTTCTTGACTTCCGTCTCAGTGGGAGCGTATTGCATAAGCGGTTGGTCCTGCGTCACGTAGGGCACGAATGCAACAGGTTGAACTATAGGCGGCATTTGATATGCTTTGCCCGTTTCCCTGTTAAACATCATCGGCACACCGTAAGGGGAACCCGCCGGCGGGTAAAAAGGATATTGAGGATAGTACTGTTGCGACGGAGAAAAATTGGGTGAAGGTTCATCCGCTTTCTTTTTTTCAATCGGTTTGGTCTGCGCTTTTTCAAATTCTTTGCCCGCAAACTCGTCAAAAGTCGGTGTTTTTGCGCTTTTTAGATCATAGTCGGGCGCGTCAATGCGTTTTGTTTTACGCTTTACGGGCGGCGATTGTTTTATCTTGCCTTTGGCAAGTAGAAGCGTCGCTCTCGCCTTATTTCTGCCACAATGATTGCATGATGTCACCGACAGCGGATTGATTGTTCCGCAAGCAGGACACACATAGGTTTTTTCTTCTATCATGTCCTCGTCGATTTCCGAATAGGGGTCCGAATAATACGTTGCAAGTTCCTTTAGATTTGAGGAAATTTTTTTGAGTTTATTGACGTCTTCGGAGCCCATTTCGTTGATTTTTTCACGGTAGGCGTCAAGCATCTTTGCTTGATGAGAAAGTTCGGCATTGGTTTTGTGGCGGTAGTCTTCCACCTCTTTCAAGCCTTTTCCTTTGTCCTCGAGCATTTCGGCGCGTTTGTCGGCAATCTCTTTGTCTATGCCTTTCATCCTCTCTTTAACCACAAGGTCAAGTTTGAGTTTGGTTTTTCGCGCTTCGATGACGTCCAGGCTGTCGTGTGTTTCCTCGCTTAGGGGCAGAGGCGCGCCGCAAGACACGCAAAACTTTGCGCCCGGCAGATTCTTGGCACCGCAAATTACGCAAACGGGTTTGCGTATCACACTTAAAATGCTGCCGCACTTGGCACAATAGCGGCTGCCCGCATTGTTTAGGGTGCCGCACGATGGGCATTTGGCTACGTAGTTATCGGCAACGTCAGCCCCGCATTTGGAGCAAAATGCCTGCCCCGCTTCTACTTCGCTTCCGCATATTTTGCAAATAAACATATGTTCCTCGATTGCGCCTAAAAATTTATGTTTGTTGCTTGGTTAACTTTCGGCTTTATAAGTAGTTTTTGTTTTATGTTTGTTCTTTTTTGTTTGCAGTTGTTTTGACTATCTAATTGCTTTTGTTTTTTAACAGCAATGTTAATTATTGAGGTCTATAACTGTCTTTCAGTCCGACAATACTGTTGTATTCTTCGCCCTTTACGTCACGTTTTACAAAGTAACCTTGTCTCAAAAACTGGAATCTTTCTCCCGCTTTTGCATTTTCCAAGAAACGTTCCGCCTTTGCGTTTAAAACAGTCAGAGAATTTGGATTTACCCTGTCCATATAATCCTCTTCGCCGTCGTTTATAAGATAGTCGAACATATTCAGTTTTACGTTGATGCAATCGGCCGCATTCACCCAATGTATGGTGCCTTTGACCTTCATATTTGAGCCCTCGTCGCCCGATTTTGTGCCTTCAATGAGTTCGACGTGAACACAAATCGGCTCTCCGCTTTCGTCAATCTCACACCCTGAATATTTGACAATATACGCCCCTTTTAAGCGCACAATGCCGTCGGGTTTCAATCTGAAATACTTAGGAGGAGGGTTCAGACTGAAATCATCTTGCTCAATATACAATTCTCTTGAGAACATGATGTTGTGTGTGCCGCTTCCCTCTTTTTGAGGATTGTTTTCTATCTCGCAAAGTTCCGTCTTGCTTTCAGCATAATTGTCCACTATCACTTTGAGTGGCTTTGTGACAACCATTGCGCGTGTGGCGTTTAGGTTGAGATTTTCTCTCACGCAGTGTTCCAAAATCGCGATGTCCACAACGCTGTCGGCCTTTGCAACACCTATTCTGGAGCAAAAATCACGCACCGCTTCTGGAGGATAACCTCTCTCTTTAATCCCCGAAAGCGTTAAAAGTCTAGGATCGTCCCAGCCCCAAACTATGCCCTCGTCCACAAGTTTTTTGATAAACCTTTTGCTCATAACGGAATGGGTGAGATTTAGCCGTGCAAATTCTATTTGGCGCGGACGCGGCGCAGGGAAACCGCAGTTTAGTGTCACCCAGTCGTAAAGCGGACGGTGATTTTCAAACTCAAGCGAACACAGCGAATGAGTTATACCCTCAACGGCGTCTTCAATCGGATGCGCGAAATCATACATAGGATAGATTACCCACTGTTTGCCTGTGTGCGGATGCTCGGCGTGACAAATCCTGTATATGACGGGGTCGCGCATGTTGATGTTCGGCGACGCCATATCGATTTTGGCGCGCAACACCCTCGTTCCGTCTTCAAACTCTCCCTCTTTCATACGTTCAAAAAGGTCAAGGTTTTCTTCAACGCTTCGATTGCGGTAAGGACTTCCCTTGCCATGTTCGGTTAGGCTGCCCCTCGTTTCGCGGATTTCATCCGCTGTTAGGTCGCAAACGTACGCCTTGCCGTCACGGATAAGTTTAAGCGCACATTCGTACATTTTGCCAAAATAGTCCGATGCGTTTAATAATCTGTCCCATTCAAAGCCGAGCCACTTTATGTCCGCTTTGATTGACTCCATATACTCCACGTCTTCTTTGGCGGGATTGGTGTCGTCAAAACGGAGATTGCACTCGCCGTGGTATTTCTCTTTCATACCGAAGTTGATGCAGAGAGCCTTTGCGTGACCTATGTGAAGATAGCCGTTTGGTTCGGGCGGAAAGCGCGTGATAATCTTGCTTATTTTGCCCGCGGCCAATTCTTCATCGATGATGTCTTCTATAAAATTTCCAGAATTGATTTCTTCCATGTTTTTCCAAGTCCGCTCTGCACCTATCGGCGCAGGCAAACAAAATGAATTTATTTGTAATTTTTATTTCAATTTTGTCGGTTTTCTTCTGTGAGATTGCCGAGCCGTTATCTATCTGTTTTTTGGGAATCGACGCTAATTTGTCTCGTCGTTTTTGCCGCTGCAGTTTGTGTGCACGTTGATATCTTTTGAAAACGCCTCCGTGTCGCCGTTTTCAAAGTGAAAACCATAAGGTAGCAGTTCTTTTATTTCGCCCTCGAAGCGCACGGTTAACGGCGTTGCATCGTGCAGTTTAAGTAACATCACGTGCACAAAAAACTTTTTGTCGCCTTCCTCGATTTCAGGCAAGAAAACAACTTTATCAATTAAGGCTTTGTCCTCTTTCAAAAAGATCCTCATCAGCCCGACTGCTTTGTCCTCGTCAAGAAAAACAAAATTTGCACCGTTTGGTTCTCCGCATATTTTCAACGCTGTATACGCCGCTGACAATTTGCTTTTTTCCGTTTCGAATTTCAAAGTTAACATATTAAATAAATTTTATATCCGCGCGAACCTTTTGTCAATGACAAAAGTACGCGCATGGACGCGAGAACGCTCAATTTGGCCTTCGGATGTGTGTTTTTCAAACGCTCTTGACAGTTATTGCCAAATCGGACGGTAAAACAACAAAATGCTTTGCTTTAAAAAAACTAATAATCTACGGAAATCAAATGCAAGCCTTCGGGCGGCAAAGTTTTCCCGGCAAGAGTTCGGTCTTTTCCGTTCAAAATTTCCTCTATGTCTTCAACGGACAATTTGTCTATGCCAACATATACCAAAGTGCCGGCGATTATACGCACCATATTATACAAAAATCCGTTCCCGCAGACGGTTATAAAAATTTCCGCGTCTGCACCCGATGCGGGCGGAATTACATTTTCGACATCAAGCGAATAAACGGTGCGGACAGACGTTTTTACAACCGAACCGCTTGCTTGAAAGCATTTAAAATCGTGAGTTCCCTCAATCAGTTTGGCCGCTTCTTTCATCTTATCAATGTCAAGCGGAACCACGATATGCGCATAGGTGTTCTCAAGCATCGGCAAACGGTGGCGCGAAACGTAAAGTTTGTAGCGGTAGGTTTTTCGCTTTGCGCTGAAGCGAGCGTTGAAATCGTCGGTCGTTTCCTCGCACGAAAGCATTGATATATCGCGGGGCAAAGCCGTGTTCACGGCAAAAGGAATTTTTTCGACGGGAATTGATATTTCCGCATCAAAATGAACGACTTGACCTTCGGCATGTACGCCTGCATCGGTGCGTCCGCTTGCGGTGCATGCAGTGGGAGAATTGAACGTTTCTTCAAGTGCTTTTTCCAAACACTCCTGCACGCTTATGCCGTTAAGTTGGCGCTGCCAACCGACGTAGTTTTGTCCAAAATATGAAATAACGGCTTTGTATCTCACAGCAAACCCCCGAACATATAAACGTCAAAGGAGCCGCCAAAATAGTAGCGGTCAAGCAATATAACGGTAAAATAGCCAAGTATTAAAAGAGCGGCGACAAGGTCGGCATAACCCGGCTTCATGACTTTAAAGCGGGTGCGCTTGTCGGTGGCGTTGTAACAGCGCGCGTCGATTGCAAACGCCAGTTCGTCGGCGCGTCTGAACGAATTCACAAACAAAGGAATAAGCACCGGAAGCAAAGCCTTTGCTCTTGCGAAAAGTCCGCCACTGTCAAAAGACGCTCCCCTTGCTTTTTGCGCATTGATTATCTTGTTCGTCTCTTCAAAAAGCGTTGGAATAAACCTTAAGGCGATGCTCATTATCATTGCCAAATCATGCACGGGGAACTTGACGACTTTGAGTGGCGAAAGCAAACTTTCAAGGCCGTCGCTTAACTCGACAGGAGTTGTGGTCAGAGAAAGAAGCGACGCACCTGAAATCAACAAAATGAGCCTTAAAGCCATCTTTATTGTGGTATGAACTGCCGTTTTGGTGATATGAAGGAATTTCCAACTCCACAATATTTCGCCCTCTTCCACAATGAAAAGATTGATAACCGCCGTGAATAAAACGATGAAAAGGATACCTCTCACCGACTTTAAAACAGACATCATAGGCAGTTTTGCGACGAGAATAACGAGCAGCAAAACCGCAGTCGTAAGCATAAATCCAAAATACGTTTTTATGAAGAATATTGCGACGATATAAAGAACCGAGAGCGCAAGTTTTATCCTTGCGTCAAGGCGGTGTACGGGTGAATTTGTAGGATAATACTGACCGAAGGAAATATCTTTAAACATTGGATTTCCCTCCGTCTTTTACGGCTTTTAGTGCATTTACAAACTGCGCGTTTGTAACTATTTCTTTACTTAAATTCAGTCCTTTTTTGTTTAGTTCGTCCACAACAGTTGCGGCAAAAGGAAGTTGCAAACCCATTTCACTCACTTTTTTTCTGTTGCCGAAAACTTCGCCGGGGGTGCCGTCCGCGGCAATCTTGCCGTCTTTAAGAGCGATTATTCTATCCGCACATTCGGCTATATCGTCCATGGAGTGTGACACCATTATGACAGTTGGCGACACTTCGGATTTTATCTTCTTTATGAGTGCTAATATCTCTTTTCTGCCAACGGGATCAAGTCCTGCAAAAGGTTCGTCCAACACCAAAATCTTGGGCTGCATTGCGATAACGCCCGCGATTGCCGCTCTGCGTTTTTCACCGCCCGAGAGTTCAAAAGGACAGCGAGAGGCGAATTCCAAAAAAGGAAGTCCCACAAGTTCAAGCGCACGACGGACTCTTGCATCCACTTCTTCGGACGGCAATTTCATGTTTTTGGGGCCAAAGGCAACGTCGCGCTCAAGCGTATCTTCAAAAAGTTGATATTCTGGATATTGAAAGACCATTCCCACTTGGTAGCGCAGTTGCTTCAGATTTTTTTTGTCTCTAGCGTCCAAACTGCCGACGACTATCTCGCCGCTTTGGGCTTTTATAAGACCGTTGAGGTGTTGCAAAAGCGTGGATTTACCGCTTCCCGTGTGGCCGATAATACCGACAAACTCGCCCTCGTTAATGACGAAAGAAACGTCTGAAAGTGCCTTTTTTTCATAGGGCGACTTTGCTGAATAAACGTATGAAACGCCGTTTAATTTAACTGCTTCCATACGCCCTCCACAAGTTCGTCTTTATTCAAGAAAATATCGTCAAAACAAAATCCGCACTTTGACAGTTCTTCCCCTATGCGCGCGGCAGGAGGAAGAGTGAGACCGCATTCTTTAAGCCGCGGGGAGGCAAAAACCACTTTGGGGGTGCCGTCTATCGCAACAGTTCCGCGGTTTAGAGCGATTATTCTGTTTGCTTGCGCCGCCTCATCCATATTGTGGGTGATATTGATAATGGTGATTCCGTCCGCATTCAGCCTTTTGGCAATTGCCATAATTTCCGCCCTGCCAGTGGGGTCAAGCATCGAAGTGCTTTCGTCAAGCACAAGAATATTGGGTTTCATCGCAAGCACGCCGGCAATGGCAACGCGCTGTTTTTGACCGCCGGATAGTTTGCTTACGGCGGCGTGGCGATATTCTCTCATACCGACAGCCTCAAGCGCCCATTCTATGCGTCGCCCCAACTCTTCTCTTGGCACACCGAGGTTTTCAGGGCCGAAGGCCACGTCGTCTTCAACGATTGTCGCCACAGTTTGGTTGTCGGGATTCTGAAAGACCATACCCGTTGTTTTGCGGATATTAAAAATATTCTTTTCGTCTTTTGTGTTCATTCCGTCGATTTCGACGTCGCCAAAAGTGGGCAAAAAAAGTCCGTTGAGCAATTTGGCGAGGGTACTTTTGCCGCTGCCGTTCATACCGACCAACGCGACATAATCACCACTCTCAACAGATATGGACAGGTTTTTGAGGGCTTTTAAACTGCGGCCCTCCCCTAACGGATAAGAATAACTTACCCCTTTGAGGCTTATACAAGACATACGACCACTATAACACAACTTTGTATATTTGCAAACGGAATTAGCATTCTGAAACGGCTATATTACTTCAAGGTATTATTGTCAGCTTATCAAAAATAATGACTTTTAATTTTCTTTAATTGACTTAAACTATATTTAAGACTATAATGCACAATGCACGCGGTGCGTACGCGTGCACCCGTTTCATAAATATAATTGAAAATACATTGGAGGTTGTTCTCTTATGAGCAAAAAGATGACAATTGACGGAAATACCGCCGCAGCGCATGTTGCATACGCCTTTTCGGACGTAGCGGCCATTTATCCTATCACTCCCTCCTCCCCTATGGCTGAAAGTTGCGACGACTGGGCCGGACAAGGAAGGAAGAACATTCTTGGCAACACACTGAAAATCGCCGAGATGCAATCCGAAGCAGGCGCAGCAGGTGCCGTACACGGCTCTTTGGCCGCAGGCGCGCTGACAACCACTTTCACTGCAAGCCAGGGACTGCTTCTTATGATTCCCAACATGTACAAAATCGCGGGCGAACTTCTGCCTTGCGTATTCCATGTTACGGCAAGAGCGCTTGCAGCACACGCACTGAACATTTTCGGCGACCAGGCCGACGTGATGGCGTGCCGTCAAACGGGTTTTGCAATGCTTGCCGCAAACAGCGTGCAAGAGGTTATGGATATGGCTCTTGTGGCTCATTTGTCCACCCT
>CAYJCS010000024.1:0-12679 GCA_964368715.1 uncultured Bacteroidaceae bacterium
CAAGAGGGAGGAGATGTTTGTTATAAAAAACTTGAAAAAGTTGCAAAAAAATATAAAATCAAAATCGATGTGCTAAATACGCGTGACGCAAGCGCAATCGCCGATACAAAATCAGAAGAATACAAATTCACTTGCGACATGATAAACAAGACTTACGGCGACACAATTTTGGCACCATATCTTATTGCCGGAGGCACGGATTGCCGCTATATGCAAGAATTGTGCCCCACCGCCCTGCGCTTTACGCCATTTTTGGTGACTATGGCTGAAATGCAATGTTGTCACGCATACAATGAGTGCATTCCCGTCGACTCACTCTATAAAGGCGTTGAATTTTTCAAAACTCTTCTTACGTCGTTCAAGTAATATTAATGGAAAACAAATATTATTGACGTCAGTTGGCAAAATCAATAAATTTATTTAAATAATAAAAAGGCACCCACTCGGTGCCTTTTATGTTTTTATAATTTAAAAATCTACTGCTTACATGTCGTTAATACTAATTTGACGTCACACCGACAACGTGTTTTCTGCGCGGTTTGCCCACAAAGTATACGACCAAACTGTTGTAGCCTGCGTTGCCGGAAACCAATCTGTTGATATAGCCATATTTGATTGGCACGGAGGAATCCACTTCGCGGATTTTTGCTGCCAATTCCTCGGCATCCGCCTGATTTCCGGTGTGACCGACAAGATAGAAATCGTTTTTTTCGGGTATGACGTATTCTCTGAAACATCTTACTATTTCCGCGATTGCCTTTTTGCGTCCTAAAGCCTTTGCAAGAGCGGCGATTTTACCCTCGTTGTTGAGCTCCAAAATTGGCTTTACTTGCATAATCAATCCGACCAAAGCCGATATTGCGGAAATTCTGCCGCTGTGTCTTAAGTTCTTCAAATCTTCCACGATAAATACGTTATGAATGCAACGCTTGTTCTCTTCGAGCCATTTGATGACCTCGTCCATGCTCGCGCCCGCGTCTTGCATCTTTTTGGCATAATATACGCACACGCCCTCGCCGCCTGCTCCGTTTAGCGAGTCAACGATTTCAAGGCGTCTGCCGGGAAAATCAACTCTTAGTTGATCGAGCACCTTGCTCATACTGTCATAACTCCCGGACATCCCCGAAGAAAACGAGATGAAAAGCATACCTTTGTCGGTTTCGGAAAGCAGTTTTTTGAAAATCTTATACGCGGTTTCGCGGTTTACCTGTGCTGTATTGACAAGATTTCCCTCTTTTAACATTTGATAATATTTGAGCATCGGAGGGCATTCTTCTTCAAACTCATAGTGTTTGCCTTTGATTGAAAAAGGCATCGGGATCATAGTGGTGGGATGTTCTTCGTAATAACCGAAAAATAAATCCGCGGCGTTGTCGGTAGTGATGATATAATCACTCATAATCTCTCCCCATGTGCTTTTGCACAATATAAATGATTTTTTCATATTATATCACCCGTCAAATGAATTAGCAAGGAGATTTGTTTGTGCGCAGATAGGGGCGCCGAGTGCAAGCATATAAATTGGGTATTGCAAATCACTGTTTAAAGTAGTAATATGTAAGTCCCATTAAAGGAGAATGGATATGGCACTTGCACTTTCAATGTTAATCGTTTCGTGCTTAAGCGTGGTGATTATGACCTCGCTCAATTTAAAAGTGCGTTTGAAAGGCAAGGTTTACCTGCATCTCTACTGGATAATACCTGTTATCTGCGCAACGGTGCTTTTGGCAACGAAAACCGTGCCGATAGAACAACTGCTTTATGAATTCGACTTTTCAAGGACTATGAACCCCATAAAAATACTGGTGCTGTTTATATCCGTATCGGTCATTTCCATTTTTGTGGACCAAACGGGCGTATTCAAATGGCTGGCCGCCAAAACCGTGGGAAAAGAAGGGCTGAGCCAAAAGAAATTGTTTGTGCTTCTGTATTTAATAATTTCCGCCTGCACTATTGTCACCAGAAACAGCACCATACTTTTGACATTCACTCCGTTTATCTGCTATTTCGCTCGCCGTGGCGGTGTCAATCCGGCACCGTATCTGCTGTCAGAACTTGTGGCGGCAAACACATGGAGTATGTTTTTCAACTTCGGGAACGTGACCAATTTGTACGTTGCAGAATCTCTCGGTGTAGATTTTGGCGAATACGTATCAGTGATGGCTGTGCCGACGGTTTTTGCAGCCATTGCCTCGTTTACGATGCTTTTTATCTTGTTCAATAAGGACTTAAAGGCCCCTATTGAGCCTGCAGCGGTGGAGATAACAATCAAAAACAAGCCCGCTCTTATTGTAGGCGTTACGGGGCTTGCGGTTTGCACCATACTTATTATCGTTGCCTCATACGCACCGCTTGAAATGTGGCTTGCAAGTCTAATCTGTGCCACAGTCACGCTGATTGCGGGCACGATTTGTTACAAAGCAAAAAAACAAAATCTCCACCGTATTGCAAAGACACTCAGACGTGCGCCCTGGCATCTTGTGCCTTTTCTGCCTGCGATGTACGTGATAGTTCTTTCCCTTCGCAACTGCGGTATAACCGCGCTTTTGACGGACTTTTTTGGGAACTACACGCTACTTTCCGTCGGTGCGATTTCCGCGGTCGGTTCCAGTTTTATGAACAATATTCCACTTAGTATGTTCTTCACCGACATTCTCTCTAATATGAGCGGTAAACAACTTCTAATCGGCGCATACGCAACGGTAATCGGCAGCAATTTAAGCGCGCTCTTAACTCCTGCTGCGTCAATGTCAGCAGTAATGTGGCGCAGCACCATGCGCCACAAGCACGTGGATTTAAGTTTAAGTTACCTTCTTTCCCGCGGCATAATTGTCGCAATTCCGACAATAGCCGCCGCTCTCGGCGGGCTGGCGATGATGTCGCTTACTTTTTAAATCCTTTTCGTTTTTTGCACATTTTTACTTACCGCTTGTTTTTGCAAGGCGTTTTTGTTATACTCTCTTCATGCCAAACAAAATCACCATTGACAACTGCCGCGATATGGGCGGGCTAAAAACCGATGACGGAAGAGTTTTTAAACATGGAAAGCTTTACCGCACGGCGTCTTTATACGCAAAGACGCGCGCCGACAGACGCTTTATCGAAGGTTTGAATCTTGACACAATAATTGACTTTAGAAACGAAACGGAAGTCAGTGAGAGCCCCGACTATGTGCCAAACGGAGTGGAATATATTCAGGCAAACGTACTAAAACTGCCCGAACACAAAGCGCTGGTTTTTTCCAAACAGGAAAAAATGAATTTTTTGAAATTAACGTCAGATCAATCGCAGATAATGCTCGACACGGTTTTAAAAACCTACCAGTATATGCCGTTTGCAGCGGAGGAGTATGCCGAACTGTTTGATTGTATGGACGAAGGCAAAACAATTGCCTTTCACTGCACCGCGGGCAAGGACAGAACGGGTATTGCCGCGATGCTCATCGAAATGGCTTTCAACCGTAATTTGGAAGAAATACGAAACGAATATATGCTTTCAAACGAATTCAGAGCCGCCACAAACAAAAGAATACTGCGCATTTTGAAGTTATTCCGCGCGTCAAAAGCAGGCATCGAAGCCTGCATGTACGCGCTCACAAATCATGTTGAAAATTTTGACCTTTCAATCTCGACGATACTCTCTCGCTATAGCGATATTCCCGCCTTTTTAGACAAGGTACACGGCATAACCCCCGGAAGAGTCAAAAAATGGGAAAAGTTTTATATTGAGCAATAAAAATATTTGGCAAACAGAAACTCAATAAATAAACCTTATAGCAGCAAAAATAAAATACAAAAACTTAAAACAATGAAACAAATGCAAATAAAAAACGGCGGAGAGTACTCCGCCGTTTTTAAATCATATAAACTTTTCAATTTTCGTTTTACGACTTTTAACTTAGTCTAGGTCCTTCCAAACCGACTTGTATACCTTTTCGTTATAGACTATTGTGTTGGCGTACTTCACTCCGAAACCGTTTGCATTGAGGTTATAAAGGTCTGCCTTTTTGCCATCGTCCAAACTGGTTTTTATTTGGTCGTACAGTGTCACGCAGTCATCAAGAGTCTTGCCGTATGAAATGATATAGTTTAAGGGAAGAATTCCGCTTGCATCGTCCAAAACAACTTGCGCCCCTTCAATAAGGTTGCCTTCGGTGTCCTCTGCGAGCGTGTAGGTTGTGTCGTCCCAAACTTTGTTTGAGCAAAGCAAAATGAATATGCCTGCGTATCCGTTTGAAGTTGAGCCGCTTTCAATGAAGCTGTCACCAAAAACGTAACTGCCGCCAACCGTGCCATCAACCGTATAACTTCCGGTGCCTGCTTTTATAAGTTCGCGTGCGTGATCTGTGAAAGCGTCAATAAAACTGCTGTCTTCGCCTTCGGGTGTAACAAGATATCCAAGACCGCCGTTATTGTTATCGGTTGAGGTCATACCGCTGTCGTCGCCGACAAGATAAACCCATGTGGTTGCCATTTCACGCAGCCAATAAATGCTTTCGATATGTGTGAGATTGCCAAGAGCAACTTGTGCCTTTATGCTCTCAAAGCTGTTGTAAATTTGTTTCACGATACCGGAAAAAGCCTCTTCGTTTTGGCTGAACGCGAGAACGGGGGTCAGCAGATATGCCATTGAGGGGCACTCTTTTACGTTATAAACAATTTCCCATTCGCCGCTTTCGGCGTTCTTTTTGAACTCTACAATTTTGCTGTAGTCGTTGTTGGCATTATATTCGTGTGCATTGGCGGCGCCGCTAAGTCCGTTGAAAGGATTATTGGGATCCGTCATCGGGTCGACGATTTCCTCATCATCTGTATCGCCGTCGCCGTCATAATCGATTTCCGCTTCGGGGTCATAATCGGGGTTGGTGACGTGAATATGCATCCGAGATAAAAGTTGGTCGCGCCTTGCGGTGACAATACTCTTTGCCATTCCGTTGGACACCATTGTGGTGAGTTCATCCGTGCCGTCTTTATCTAGTTTAAGAAGAAGATTGACAACAAAGCCATAACCGCTGTTGTTGCTGTCAACTGTGAACTTGTGGAAATACGTTGTGTTAAGTGTTGATGTGAGAGCAGTTGAAAACGCGCTTTCGGACGTGGCAAAAGTCTCTTTGTTTTCCGCTATGACGCGTTGCCATTGGGCTTCAACGTCTGCGGTTGTGGAATCCACCGCTCTTCCGATATATCTTTCCAGTTTCTCGACAAGCACTGTTTTCATTTCGCTTTCGAGATAATAGTTGTAATCGTGATAACTTGCTTTCAGATTGGAGTTCAGTTTTTCGATACCTTCTTCCAAGTATCCTTCAAACTCAGCGTCAGTGGGCTTAACGGTGACGTCTTTGAGTTTTGCCTCTCCGCTCTTGATTTTTGATTGATAGGCTTCAGAGAAGAAAACATCGCTAACCACAAAATCGGTTCCGTTGTAATCGGGGTCGTAATCGGGGTCGACCTTCTCTTCAGTATCTTCGGTTTCTTCAGCGCGCACTGCTCTCGGAGTGCGGAATTCCACCCATTTTGCATACAGTGTCCTAGTTTCCGCTATGGTTGTTGAAAAATCAAATCCGTTGCCTTTGGTGCAGGCTTTGTCGGTGTACCAACCGTAGAACGAATATCCTTCATAAGTAGGATTTTCAGGCTCATCGGCGGCAGTGTTACGTTGGATTTTTTGTGTTTCCACACTGCTTCCGCCCAGACTGTCAAATTTGACTCTGACCGGATCCGTGACTTCCGCTTTTTCAGGCTTTGTGATTTCGGTCCCGCTGTTTGCCTTGTCTTCGTTTATCAGTCCGACAATTACTGTGCTCAAAGAAGAGAGCAAGTCTTCGTTTGTGTTGTCGATTGCTTTGCTATACTCGCTCACCGTCAAAAGTTCTCTTAGCGTGCAAAGTTCCGGCGCTTTGCCGACGTTGTCGGCTTTTGCGATGTACTCTTTTGCATAAAGAACAAGCAGTTCACGCTGTGCAAGCGATTTGACGATATAATCGGCGGCCTCTTGATAACTTAGGCCGTAATAGTAGGTGTAATAATAGGCATAGTTGTTGAAACTTGCCACCATTTCGCCTTTGGTAACGTGAGCGACTTGATTGCCGTAAGTGACCGTTGCAACGACTTGCTTTGAATCTCTCTCGTCATTCTTTTTGAAAATTTCGTCACAGCCGGTAAATACACTCAATGCCACGGAGAGCACAAGCACTAGAACCAGGGCGACAACAATTCTTTTTTTCATATAAAACTCCGTATGCGGGTTTGAAATAGTATAAATGATTATACACATTATTTCCCACGCGCGCAACTGTTTTTTAACTCGCCTACGAGGCGTACTTAGTCGCGCATATGCAATATGTTCAATAAACTGCGACATTCCAACCGCCTCTCTGTTCAAAAGGAACGGCAAGCGATGACTTTTTATTGAAAAACCGGCGATTTTTCAATTTTTTTTATATTTCTGCCTGTATGGAACCGAAAAATTCAAGCAATGCGCCGATTTTCTTTTCGGGCGGCAATTTTTTGACATCAAAAATAAGCGACGGCGGAATAGTTGATGTTAACACCACGCTGTCGGAGTGAGCAGATACGGCTCGCATAATACCTTCGTTTTTGAAAATTTCGGAATCGTAAAAAGTTGCACCCGCGCCGTTCCTGTTTATGACGATTTTCATAACTTCGCATTTTTTTGCAAAGTTTTTCAAAAGTGATATGTCGATAAGATTTCTTAGCGGCGGTTCAACCGCGCCGAAAACTTCGTTTAGTTCGCCAAGAAGTTCATCGCGCGCACTAAAACTGGACACGGTGGCTATGCGCTTGTATATCCGCATTTTGTCGCGTCCGCTGACGTAGCCTTCACGGATAAACGCGGGAGCATCCACTTTCATTTCCACTTCGCGCACTTCTCTGGTTGCTCTGCCGGTACGCAGTTCCTCAACGGCTTCGTTCAAAATTTCGATATACATTTCATAGCCGACACGCTCTATATGCCCGTGTTGTTCGGCTCCGAGCAAGTTTCCTGCTCCGCGTATGCTCAAATCTGAAAGCGCTACTTTAAATCCGCTGCCGATTTCGGTGTTGTCAAGAAGTGCTTGCAGTCTTTTGCCTGCAATTTCGCTCAAAGCGCCATTTTCAGGAACGGTAAAATAGGCATGGGCAAGGGCTCCGCGCCTGCCCACACGCCCTCTCAACTGATAAAGTTGCGCCAGACCGAAACGCCCCGAATCTATGACAATAAGAGTGTTTGCGTCGGGTAGGTCTATGCCGTTTTCGATAATGGTCGTAGCAATCAACACGTCATAGCGTTTTTCATAAAAATCGCCGATTCTTCTTTCAAGTTCGCCGCCTGCCATCTGACCGTGCGCCGTTATTATTCGAATTTTTTCGTCCAGCATACTGCTTAGACGATTTGCATAAAAATCAAGCGCCTCGATATCGTTTAACAAAATCAGCGTTTGGCCGCCTCTTGAACATTCTCTTGTTATTGCGTCCACCGCCAGAGAATCCGAATAGGGCAAAACGTAGGTCTGCACAGGCAGTCTGCCTTTGGGCGCCGTTTCTAGCATGGATATATCCCTTATGCCGCTTAACGACATATTCAAGGTTCTTGGAATCGGCGTTGCCGACAGCGTAAGCACGTTGACAAGAGGATATTTAGATTTAAGTTTTTCTTTGTGGTCCACTCCAAAACGCTGCTCTTCATCCAAAACAAGCAATCCCAAGTCGTGGAACCTGACGTTTTCGCTGAGCACCTTATGCGTTGCAACCACAACGTGCAAAGTCCCGTCTTTGAGTCGGTTAAGAGTTTCATTGTTTTCCCCTTCCGATTGAAGACGCGTCAAAAGAGCGCAGTCTATCCCGAATTCGTCAAGTCTGGGCTTTAAAAGTTCGTAATGCTGGCGTGCTAATATGGTGGTCGGCGCGAGCAAAACCGCCTGTTTTGCATCGATAATTGTTTTGAACATGGCTCTAAACGCCACTTCGGTTTTGCCAAAGCCCACGTCGCCCACAAGCAACCTGTCCATAATTTTGCCGCTTTCCATATCGCGCTTGATATCGTCAATCGCCTTCAACTGATCGGGAGTTTCTTCAAACTCGAACTTGTCTTCAAACTCCTTTTGCCAAACGGTGTCGGACGAATACCTAAACCCTTTTTGCTTTTCACGCTTGGCGTATAACTCCACCAAATTGACGGCGAGTTTTTTGACTGAGGCTCGGACTTTTGCTTTTTCTCTTTCAAATTCCTTTCCGCCCAGTTTGTTGAGTTTCGGATTTTCCTCTCCGACAAATTTTTGGAGGTTATCCATCTGGTCGGAAGCAACGTATAACTTATCCCCGTCACGGTAGCGAAGCACAACGTATTCTTTTTCATAATCACCGGATTTTAATATTTGAGTGCCTTCGCAAATTCCCACTCCGTGAAACCGATGAACGACATAATCACCCGCTTTTGGTGCTATAAACTGCGTTTTCTGCGAAATGACGCTTTCGCCGCGATGTTTGCCGACACACTCGGCAACGCCCACAACGACCACTTTTAGATCCGGATAATTGAAGCCGTTAATAATGCCTAAGGGTGTGACTTGAACGCTACTTGATCCCTCTCCGTCCTCACTGTATTCGGCGTATACTCCCTCTCGCGTAAGCGTTTCCAATACGCCTTTCGCCCTCTCAAAACTGCCGCAAGCAAACAACACCTTGAATCCGTTCAGGATAAAATTTGTTATCTCTTTTGCGGTGCTGTTTACGTCCAGGTAGTACCTTGTGACGGGACGGCATTTAGGCTCTATCAAAAGTTTGGGCTCAAAGAGAGGATTGCTAAGGGCAAGTACGCTGAAACTCAATTTTCTTGCCGTCAAAAGTCGCCGCCTTATCTCCGCTTCTTCCACAATCGAGCGGCGGTGTTCGTCTAAGATTTCTCCTGCTTCCGCAAGCGGTTTAAGTCTGCCTGAAAATTCCTTGCCCAAAATGGCGATTTTTTCGGCGACGACTTTTGGCTCGTCGATAACAACAACCGACTTTTTAGCCGTCGTTTTTTCGGCGTAATCCATATAGTCAAAAACGGTCGCGGTAGCATCTTCAATGAAAGGAAGCGCCCAAATAGCAGAGGGCGAACACACGCCTTCGTGCAAAAGTTCCGCCGTTATTGTTGCAGCGGCATTATCTGAATGCTTTTTTAGTTTTGCCACCGCTTTATCGGCGGTTTCTTTGTCAAGGATTATGTCGCTTGCAGGCGGGGCTACCACACTTTCAATTTCACCGATGGGAAGCATTGATTCAACGTCGATAATTTTTATGTCTTCAATGAGTTCGTCAAAGAAATTAACGCGATAAGCGGAGCCGTCAATGGAGTAAATGTCGAGAATATCGCCACGCAAAGCAAAATCCCCAACGTCGGCTATCATATCCTGCCTAATGTAGCCGCAAAGCGCAAGCTTATCCGCAACAGACTGCGGAGATATGATGTCCTCTTTTTTGAGCTTTACCGAATATTTTGCAACGAGTTCAGGCTTTGGCAGTTTTTGCATCATCGCGTCCGCCGAAACGACTATGGTTTTACACTCTGAAAAAACAAATTTTGAAAGCGCGTTTGCACGCTCCAAAACGGAGTTTAAAGAAAAACCGCCCCGATGGACGAGGACATCGTCGCGGTGCGGAAGATATACTGCGCTGTTTTTTTCATAGGCGTTTAGTTTTGTATAAACACTTTTTGCTTGGAGGCTGTCGGCGGTGATATAGAGTTTTATGGCAGGAATGCCGTCCGCCAAATGAATTTTTGCGCCTTCGGTCAGCCGTATAACAGATATTGCCGATAAATTTTTATCGGTAAGTCGCTCATCTGCGATTCTTCTTAGCATCGCAAATCGCTCGCCGAGATTTTGAAGTTTTAAAAAAGAAGGGAGCACGTGTGTTATCTTAAGTCCGTAATATATTATTTTTTGCGGTTCAACTTTTCTTCAATGCGCTGAATATCCGCACCCTTAAGAATGTCGATGATAGCGTTTGCAACTTCGCCGATACTATCATTCAGAACCAATTTATCTTCATAGCAAGGTTTTGAAAGCACCAAATCTATAAGTTGTACGTCTTTTTCTTCAAGGTCGTTGTTCTTGATACCGATGCGGATTCTTTTGAAAGCAGTCGTGCCCAAGGCTCCTACCACGCTTTTCATTCCCTTGTGACTGCCTGCACTGCCCTCTTCTCTAAGTCTCGTTTTTCCAAGAGGCAAATCGGCATCGTCGTAGACAACGATTAGTTCTCGCTCAACTTCAACTCCGTACTTTTGCACAAGTTCTTTGACGGCATTACCACTCAAATTCATAAAGGTATCAGGCTTTGCAAGGATAAATTCCAAACCACCGTCACAAACTTTTGCGACGTGTGAAAACATGCGCTTTTCCGCCGCGAATTTGACTTTGAATTTGCTTGATATTGCATCAACCGTCATAAAGCCGATGTTGTGATAGGTGCTTTTGTACTTAAGTCCGGGATTGCCCAAACCAACCACTAGGTACATATGTTCTCCCGCGCGCTTCCGCTTTCGCTAGGCGCAAAGTTAATCATTCTATTCTAATCCGCAGAAGTGGATTACGACTTTTTAAAGGTATATTTTTATTGAGGTTTATCTTTCTTTTTGCTCTCCTGTCTGACGCGCCCGATGGTGAACGAATCGTCTTCCAAATCCCTTGTGACAGTCGTACCGGCGGCGATAAACGCGCCGTCTCCGACTTTTAGAGGAGCAACCAAATTTACGTTTGCGCCCACAAAACAGTTTTTGCCGACCTCTGTACGGTGCTTGTTTTTCCCGTCGTAGTTGCAAAATACCGTGCCGCAACCGACGTTTGTTCCTTCTCCGACTTCGGCATCGCCGATGTACGTTAAGTGCGCAGCCTTTGCGCCGCTGTGGAGCGTTGACGCTTTGATTTCCACATAGTCGCCCACACGGCAGTCGTTTTCTATCACTGCGCCGCGAAGCCTTGCAAAAGGGCCTACATTCGCGCGCGCGCCTACGCGCGACGACACCAAGTGAGAATAACTTACGTTTGCACCCTCGTCAATGACACTGTCTTTGATATACGAGCCTTCCACCGTCGCACCGCACATAACCGTTGTGTCGCCGACGAGCCTTGAATACGGTAATATAACTGCACCTTTTTCAAGTTTGACCGTGTCATCTATAAAAACGGTGACCTTATCGGGTATCATCACTTCGTTTAAAAGGTGATTTTCCGTTATTCTCTCTTTCAAAATATTATACACTAAGTTGAAGTTTTTTGCACTATCAACTTTGACAAAGGAAGTGCTTTCGACAAAAAAAGGACTGTCTTCCCATTTTTTGCACACCCTTTCCACACTGTGCTTCGAGCCAAGCGAAAACGAGACCAAATCTTTTTGTGCCATTTCGTTTATCAACGCAAAAATTTCGTCTTTTAAGACAAGCGGCATGTCAAGCGAAAGAATAATATTATATGCGCCCTCTTTCAAATGCTTTTTAATGTTGCCGTCGTCAACTATTTCATGGTCGTAGTTTTCCCACTCTTTTAATTGATAATCTTTCACTGTCCGTCCCAAAAAAGGCACGTGTGAATTTTTGCCCTCTAACAATAAAATTTTTATATCATACATACTCCAATATATGCTTTTAGGACAAATGTCTTTATGAAAATCCGACAAAAATTCAAAAAACGGAAAAAATACGGCAACAACAGAATGACAAAAAACAGACTACGATAAAAAAAGTTTCATAGAATGCGATAAACAAAATCAAAATTAGCAAAAGAACCCTGCGCCAATCGGAAAGAACAAATGGAAATAGTTAGATTTATTTGTAAACTACAAAACCAGATTTTAAATCGAAACAATACAAAAAGGCATAAGTGAATCGTTGTGATTAAAAAGGAAGGACGGCAAAAGCCGTCCTTCCGTCGCCGCAAAGTCAGTTATCCTCACCGTGCATCACACACAAAGCGACAACATCAACCGTGTCTGTTTCGTCGGTTTCGACCTTTGTAAAATCGATACCTTCGATGTCCACGTCCACACCGAACACACAACCGCACACGGCGGCGAGAACGGCAAGCAGGGCGGACAGAACAATAGAGATAAGTTTCTTTTTGCTCATAGGTCAGTCTCCTTTGCAGTTATTTTTGGCAGCACAGGAGTACTCGCGGCAAAGAAAGGTTACCGCTCAAAGAACCCATATTTCAAGTTATTATGACAATTATATTTTTCTTTTTGACTTAAAAAAATCACTAAGTAGCGCACCGCACTCTTCGCCCATCAAACCGCCTTGAACTTCAATATCATGATTAAATAAACCTTTTTCACACAAATTTATTCTGCTGCCTGCAGCGCCGGTTTTTTCATCGTACGCACCGAAATACAGGCTTTTAATCCTTGATTGTATCATTGCACCGGCGCACATTGCGCAAGGCTCAAGCGTGACGTAAACTTCGCAGTCTTCAAGCCACCAGTTTTGAAGCGTCTCCCCTGCCGCCGATAATGCTATTATTTCGGCGTGACGAGTGGCGTTATTATCGCGTTCCTTGCGGTTTTGCCCTTCGCCGACTATGATGCCGTCTTTGACGACCACCGCTCCCACCGGAACCTCGTCGTTAGCAGCCGCTTCTTTTGCCAGTTTTATGGCTCTTTTCATAAACTCAGTTTGCATAACTCTCCAAAAGTCTATTTGTGAT
>CAYJCS010000025.1:0-12675 GCA_964368715.1 uncultured Bacteroidaceae bacterium
GGGGGCGGAGCGGTTTTTCATAATCTCGGCAACGTCAATTATACTTTTATCGCAAGATCTAAAGATATTAGCGTTGATAAAAACCTCAAAATCGTACTTTGCGCGCTTAAATCGTTTGGCATAGATGCGTCATTTTCCGGCCGTAACGATATTGAAGTCGACGGCTTTAAAATAGGCGGCAGTGCCTATTACAAAAAAGACGGAACGGAATTTCAACACGGCACTATGCTGATTGATTCAACTGCTGAGGATGTGTCAAGATATCTCACTCCGCCAAACGAAAAGTTTCATAAAAAAGCGGTGAAAAGCGTTAAAAGCAGGGTAACTAATCTAAAATCAATCAATCCGAATGTGACGGCGGAGCAATTTGTTTCGGCGCTGAAAACTGCGTTGAAAGAGGAATTTAGTGGAGCGAAATATCGCTCAAAAAAACCTATCGAACTCGGTGCGGCGGCAATACTGCCTGCAACTGCTTTCTTTGCATCCGACGAATGGCGCTACGGAAAAAAAGAAGAATTTGACTTGCGTATGCCTCTTGTTTTCGAAGACGTGAAAGTCGAAGTTGGGTTTATAATAGCAAACGAAGCAATAAGCGACGCGATAGTTTTTACCGACAGCCTAGATTTGGGGCTGACGGAGAGAATAAAAACCGATCTTATCGGTATGGATATAAAAACCGCAAACGGCGAAATTCCCGAGCGGATAAGAGGAGAATGGTATGGCGTTTGACCTTGTCGTTATCGGCGGCGGTCCTGCCGGTTATACCGGCGCAATTCGTGCCGCAAAATACGGCATGAAAGTGGCACTTGTGGAAAAGGCTGAACTGGGCGGCACTTGCTTAAACCGCGGCTGTATCCCCACAAAAGCGCTTTTGCACTCCTCCGAATTTTTTTATTCAAGAAGCGAATGGCAGAGCCTTGGCATAATTACCGACGGCGTAAATTTTGATGAAGACGCCGCTTATAAGAGAAAAGAAAGCATAACCGCGACACTTAGAGAAGGCATTTTGTCACTTGTTAAGGCAGGTGGCATTTCTCTATATCAAGGCGACGGCAAACTGGAGGGTGCGCATGCCGTGCGCGCCGGTGTCGAACTGCTTGAAACGGAAAGCATCCTTGTCGCAACAGGCTCTTCGCCTGCGCGTCTGCCCATAGACGGCATCGAAAACGCTCTTACTTCCGACGAAGTGTTGTCCGCGCCTGTAAAGGGAGAAAATATCGTCGTTATCGGCGGCGGCGTCATCGGAATGGAGTTTGCCTCTTACCTTTCGGGCATAGGAAAGTCGGTCACTGTGATTGAGGCGATGGACAAAATCCTTCCGATGTTTTCTAAGGAAATCACAGTGCAGTTATCCTCGATATTAAAATCGCGCGGCATAAAAGTTGTAACAGGCGCAAAGGTTATTAAGATTGAAAAGACGGCGATAGCTTATTCTAAAAACGGTGCGGATGAAACTGTGACTTGCGACGCGGTTATCGTAGCCATAGGCAGAAAAGCCAATTTGTGCGGTCTTGGACTTGAAAGCGCAGGATTGATAGAAGGGAAATTCCTATCCGTTGACGACAATATGTGGAGCGGTATTGAGGGCATTTACGCCGCGGGCGACGTCACGGGCAGAGTGCAACTGGCGCACTACGCGGCATCAAGTGCAATCGTCGCTGTCGACACTATGCTCAAAAAAACCCCGTCCGTTGACCTTTCCGTCTGTCCGTCATGCGTGTACACAACGCCTGAAATCGCAGTCGTGGGCGACGTGGGCTTTGAGGGCGCAAAGACAGGGAAGTTCCTCTTGGGCGCAAACGGTAAGTATTTGGTTAATGGAAGCAACAGAGGCTTTATAAAGGTTTATTGTAACGATGATGACGTGATTGTGGGCGCAGAGTTGTTTGGTAACGGAGTTACAGAGTTGGTTGGCGAACTTGCCATCGCTGTCAAAAACAAACTTACAGCGCATCAGATTGCATCCACCATTCACGCTCATCCGACAGTTTGTGAAAGCATAGCCGAAGCAAGTGAAGACATATTCGGTTTGGCGACTTATAAAAAATAAGGACGGAGGAAAACAATGGCAAAAAGGACACCTCTTTACAACAAGCATATTCAATTTGGCGGCAAAATCGTGGATTTTGCAGGCTACGATCTGCCCGTGCAATACAGCGGAGTTATTGCCGAACACAATGCGGTCAGAAACGCAGTCGGGCTGTTTGACGTGTCGCATATGGGTGAGGTTATCCTGCGCGGCGCAAACGCCGAAAACGCACTTAACGCTGTTCTCACAAACGACATACGCGGAATGTACGACGGACAATGCCGTTATTCTCTCCTTCCCAACGAAAGAGGCGGCGCAGTGGATGACGTCATAATTTACCGCGAGGGCTGGGACAAGTTTTGGGTGGTCGTAAACGGCGCAAACGTCGACAAAGATTTTGAGTGGATAAAATCGCATTTGCCGGGAGATGTTTTTTGCGCCAATCGCTCCGAAGATATAGCGCAAATCGCGGTTCAAGGCCCAAAAGCGATTGATTTGATTTCAAAACTTTTCAAAAGCGAAGATATCCCGGCGAAGAATTACACTTTCACAACGGACGTAAATGCGGGCGGAAGAATATCTTGCTATCTGTCAAGAACAGGTTATACGGGAGAAGACGGATTTGAACTGTATTGCTATTCCGCACTTGCCGAGCAACTTTACGATATGCTGCTTGCGGCAGGAGAGGAATTTGGTGTGCTTCCTTGCGGACTTGGCGCGCGCGACACTCTGCGACTTGAAGCGTCGATGCCACTTTACGGACACGAACTTAGCGACGATATCCCCGTCAACGAAGTCGGTTTGAACTTTGCAATCAAAATGCAAAAGGAGAATTTTATCGGCAAGGAAGCCATAGTCGCGCATACGCCCGTGTATAGCAGAGTCGGTGCAAAGGTTGTGGATAGAGGAATTGTCAGAGAACATTGCCCGGTATTCAGCGGAGAACAGGAAGTGGGATACGTCACTTCGGGAACACATTGCCCAACACTCGGCTTTCCCGTCTGCATGTTGCGAGTGAAAAAAGATTATGTGGACAAGGACCTTGAAGCAGACGTCAGGGGCAGGAGATTGAAACTTGAAGTGGTGCCTATGCCTTTTTATAAGCGCGCCAAATAAAGCATATTTTAATTGCCATAGACGGCAAAAAGTCAGATAAGGATAACCGCAAAAGCGGACAAGGAGATAAAAATGATAAAGTTTGCAAAAACTCACGAATGGGCACAAATTGACGGGGATAAAGTCACCGTTGGAATCAGCAAATTTGCCGCAGATGAACTGGGCGACATTGTATATATCGGCCTTCCCGAAGTGGGACAAGCGGTTGTTGCGGGCGAAAGCATGTGCGAAGTTGAGTCCGTAAAAGCGGTCAGCGAAATCAATGCGCCGGTCAGCGGAGTCGTGGTCGAAGTCAATAAGGGTTTAGAAGATTCTCCCGAACTTATAAATGAGGACGCAATGTCTGCGTGGATATGCAAAATCGACGCGGAAGAAATACCAAACGACCTTATGAGCGAAGCCGAATACGACAAAATGGAAAAATAATATGGCAGATTATTTATCTTTAACCGACTCTGAAAAAGAGGAAATGTTAAAAACAATCGGCGTTAACAGTGTCGATGATTTGTTTTTTGACATTCCTACAAAACTCCGTGCAAAAAAACTGAATTTGCCCGAAGGTAAATCTCAGCAAGAAACCTTTGAAATTTTGAAGGCGATATCCAAGCGCAACCGCGTGTACGACAGCATTTTTTTGGGTGCGGGCAGTTATGATCATTTTATCCCGTCGGTTGTCAAAGCCATAACGTCGCGTTCGGAATTCGTTACGGCATACACTCCCTACCAAGCGGAATTGTCGCAGGGCATTTTGCAAGCGATTTTTGAATACCAGACGATGATATGCAACATTACGGGAATGGACGTATCCAACGCGTCGCATTACTCTGGCGCGACGGCGTCGGCTGAAGCGTGCATAATGTGTTGTGACAAAATAAGGCGTGCGGTTACTTTTGACAACGTTAATCCCGACGTCATCGACGTATTAAGCGCGTATCTAAATGTGCGCGGTATTAAACTGGACGTATTGGATACCGCGGACGGCAGGGCGTATCTACCCGACGATATAGGCGAAGTGGGAGCGGTGTATCTTGAAAGCCCCAACTTTTACGGACTAATTGAAGATGCATCTACCGTTGCCGACGACTGCCACAAAGCAGGCGGCAAACTTGTGCTTAACTGCAATCCTATCTCTCTCGGACTTTTGAAATCGCCGCGTGAACTCGGCGCGGACGTAGCCGTCGGAGAGGCTCAACCTTTGGGACTGCCTATGTCTTTCGGCGGGCCGTACATAGGGTATATGGCAACCACAAGTAAGGATATGAGAAAGATACCCGGACGCATTGTGGGCGAAACAGTTGACGCGGCGGGCAACCGCGCTTTTGTATTAACTTTGCAAGCGCGCGAGCAGCATATTCGCCGCGACAAGGCCACAAGCAATATTTGCTCCAACGAAGCACTTTGCGCTCTTACGGTGTCGGTGTACCTTGCGGCAGTGGGGGCGGAAGGGCTCAAAGAAGTTGCAACCGCTTGCACTTCAAACGCGCATTATTTAGCAAATGAACTGACAAAAATCGGCGCGAAGTTGGCATACAGCGGAGAGTTCTTTCACGAGTTTGTCACCGTGACGGAGAGCAAAGCTCAAGCCGTACTTGACGCGCTTAAAAAAGAAAATATATTGGGCGGCCTTATGCTTGACAGCGACAGCATTCTTTGGTGCTGTACGGAAAAAGCGAACAAAGCATCTATGGATAAGGTTGTTAAAATTGTGGGAGGCGTGCTCAAATGAAAACGATATTCGAAATTTCAAAAGTGGGCAAACGCGCCGTCACATTTGCGCCGTTAAACGTGCCTAAAACGGATTTGGGCGACTACCAAAGAAATGACGCGCCCATTCTTCCGTCGGTTGCCGAAGTCGATTTGGTGCGGCACTATACCGCTCTTTCAAAACGTGCTTTCGGAGTTGACGACGGCTTTTATCCTTTGGGCAGTTGCACCATGAAATACAACCCAAAAGTCAACGAAGAGATTGCTTCGCTTGAAGGATTTTCGTCAGTGCATCCAAAGCAGAAAATCGACGAAGTGCAGGGTTCACTTGAAGTTATGGAAACTTTAAGTGCCTGTTTGTGCGAAATCACGGGAATGGACGCAGTAACGTTGCAGCCTTGCGCGGGCGCTCACGGGGAGTACACGGGACTGCAACTTATCAAAAAATACCACGAAGAAAGAGGGGACTCAAAACGCAACAAAATAATAGTTCCCGACAGCGCGCACGGCACCAATCCCGCGTCTGCGGCAATGGCAGGATTTGAGGTTATCGCAGTTAAATCAAACGACGAAAAAGGCGTTGACCTTGACGAACTTAAAGCCGTTGTCGGAGGAGATACCGCAGCACTTATGCTCACAAACCCCACAACTCTTGGACTGTTTGAAAAAAACATTTCCGAAATTGATAAAATCGTTCACGACGCAGGCGGACTGCTTTACTACGATGGGGCGAATTTGAACGCGGTTATGGGAATCGTAAGACCCGGCGATATGGGCTTTGACGTTGTTCACCTAAATTTGCACAAGACTTTTTCCACGCCTCACGGCGGCGGCGGTCCCGGCAGCGGACCGGTTGGATGCAAAGCGGCTCTAAAGAAATTCCTGCCCAATCCTTCAGTTATTAAAACCGAGGAGGGATATGATTTTGGTTACAGCGATGACAGCATAGGCAAAGTCACTTCGTTTTACGGAAATTTCGGAGTGTTTGTCAAGGCACTTGCCTATATCGTTACCCACGGCGGAGAAGGGCTAAAGGAGGCTTCTGAAACTGCCGTGCTTAACGCCAATTATCTGAAAGCCAAAGTTAAAGGTTTGTTTGAAACAGAGCAGGACAGATTCTGCATGCACGAATTTGTCATATCGCTTCAAGGGCTCAAAGAAAAGACGGGCGTCAGCGCGCTGGACGTTGCAAAATCAATGATTGATGCGGGTGTTCATCCTCCCACAATGTATTTTCCTATGATAGTCCACGAAGCACTGATGTTTGAACCAACCGAAACGGAAAGCAAAGAAACACTTGATAGTGCGGCTGACCTTTTGCGCTCGCTCTACAATCTGGCGTTTGAAAACCCCGAGAAAATGCACAGCGCACCAAATCACGCTAAGATAAAGCGTCCCGACGAAGTCCGTGCTGCAAGAACGCCGATACTGAAAGGATAACATTAACTGAACAATTAGCAAAGTAATAGCAAAAAATATAATCGCACAAAAAGTCAAATATCAACCTAAAAGGATCTAATCAAAGTCAAAATAACGGCACACACTTGACATAATGCGTATTCATAAATTGAGATGCTTGTAGTACAATAACAACAATTATTCATATGGAGGAAAAAGTTATGGCAAGCAAAGCAAAAAAAGATTATTTTGGTCTCCCCTACATCGTAAGCGTCATTTTGGCGATTATACCCGTGACGGCATGGATTTTGGGTGCAATCACAAGACTCTCAGAGGGCAAAATTATCGCAGGAATTATTAGGCTTATAGGCTTTGGATTCATTGTGTGGATTCTCGATTTGTTCTTTATGATTTTCAAGAAGCAAATCTGCCGCATCTTAAACGTATGATAATTACTCTTGTATCAGAAAACGAAAAGCAATTTGATGACAAAAAGCAAGCCGTAACTGCGCTTGCTTTCTGTCATTATCCCGTCACAGTTAAAATCGAAAACGAGAACGGTTATATAACCGAAATATTCGATTCGTTTGACTCAGCGCGGGAATTTGTCTTGAACGCCTAATTTAATCAGCCAAAAGACAAAGCAATTAAGTTTCCGCAAACACGATTTGCGGAAACTTTTTTCGCAGAGTCGCAACGTTTTTCATATGATTATCATGATAAAGAAGTCAAATTGACCGCATTTTGGGCGCAAAAACTTAAAAGTATATATATTATGCAAAAAACAGTTTTCATTATATATTAATTGTGTTATAGAATACTAAACACGGTCTATTATGGAAAATTCGAAAAACAGTAAAATCAAGAAAAAGTTTGGAGCACACACCGTATCAAAACTTCTTAAATGCGTCGGGGAATACAAAACCCCGTCGATTTTGACGTCGGTCTACGTGGTTGTCGAAGTCATTTTGGAGGTCATTATTCCTCTCATTATGGCGCAGATAATTAACGTCGGAATGGCAGACACGACGCAGTTTAATTTCGGTTTGCAATTCGGCACTTTGTATTGGCAATGGTTCACACTTGCCGATCGTACGCTTTATATTATCGTCTGCGGACTTATTATGGTGGGTATGGCACTCCTTTCTCTTGCCTGCGGAGTTATGTCGGGGCGGTACGCGGCTATGGCTTCAACGGGCTTTGCCTCAAACGTCAGGCAAAAACTATATTACAAAGTGCAAAATTTCAGTTTTGCCAATCTTGACCATTTCAATACTGCGAGCATGGTCACGAGGCTTACGACGGATATAAGTTTTATTCAAATGGCTTATATGATGATTATACGAATGCTTGTCCGTTCCCCTGTTATGCTTATACTCGCACTTTTGATGTCCATATCCATCAATGCTAAGTTGTCGCTCGTTTTTGCCGTTGCTCTGCCGATACTGATTATTTCATTGTCTATCGGTATCAAATTCGTCTACCCGCGTTTTATGAAAATGTTAAACCGCTATGACGATTTGAACGAAGTGGTACAAGAGGATCTTGTAGGAATCCGCACGGTAAAAGCGTTTGTCAGAGAAGATCACCAAATCAAAAAATGGAAAGGTGTCAGCGGCGACGTTCAAAAGCTGCAATTAAACGCTGAAAAACTGCTTGTTATCGCTATGCCGCTTATGCAGGTCATAATCTACGCTTGCGTGATTGCAATCGTTTGGTTCGGCGGCAATCAGATAATCGTCGGCGATATGCTGGTTGGATCACTATCGGCGTTTTTGAGTTACGTTATGCAGATACTGATTTCGCTTATGATGGTAGCGGTAGTCTTTGTAATGATAGTCATGTCACGTGCTTCAATGGAACGTGTTGTTGAAGTCTTTGACGAAGAATTGGATATAGTTGGCAAAAAAGATGCGACCGATGTTAAACCCGCAGACGGAAGCATCGACTTTGAAAACGTTGATTTCAGTTACAGCAAAAATCCTGAAGTACTGAATCTTGAAAACATTGACTTGCACATTAAATCGGGTGAAACAATTGGCATAATCGGCGCTACAGGCTCCGCTAAAACAACTCTTATACAACTTATCCCGCGCTTTTACGACGTGCTTGACGGAAGTGTGAAAGTCGGCGGGATTGATGTGAAAGATTACAAACTTGAAAACCTGCGCGGTGTCATAGGAATGGTGCTTCAAAAGAATGTGCTATTTTCAGGCACAATCAAAGAAAATCTCAAGTGGGGCAATCCTGACGCCAGTGACGAGCAAGTCGAGCACGCGGCAAAAGCCGCGCAGGCGCACGAGTTTATAACTTTGTTCCCAGACGGTTATAATACGATGCTGGGACGCGGCGGCGTCAACGTGTCAGGCGGACAAAAACAGCGTCTTTGCATTGCGCGCGCACTTCTGAAAAACCCCAAAATTATGATTTTGGACGACAGCACTTCGGCTGTTGATACCGCTACGGACAAAGCCATAAGGGAAGGAATGAAGAGCGAGTTTAAAGACACGACAGTCCTAATTATCGCCCAGCGCATTACGTCTGTCAGCGACGCGGACAAAATCGTTGTGCTAAACGACGGCAAAATAAACGACGTCGGCACGCACGACGAACTTTTAGTGCGCAACGAAATCTATCGTGACGTTTTTGAATCTCAACAAAAGGGGGCGGATGAAAATGATTAAGAACAAAAACAAAAATTCCGCGCCTAAAAAGAAAGACGAGTTCAAGGTCAAAAACCCAAAGGCAACCTTTAAACGCATATTATCATATCTTTTGCCCTTCAAAGCAAAACTCTTTGTTGCGCTATTGTTCCTTTTAATCAACGTCGGAGCAAACACCGTCGGCACGTTTATGCTGTCAAAAATGATCGACGATTATATCGTGCCTCTGGCGCAAGGTTCAACCGCGGTTACGATTGCAGACTTCGCTGTTTTTGTGCTAATAATGGCGATTGTGTATCTTGTGGGCGCCATATTGCACTATGCGTTTAATTATATTCTCACAAAAATTACAACGGAGATACAGCGCGATATACGCGACCAGATGTTTGAACGGATGCAGCGTCTTCCCGTGCAGTTTTATGCCGAACATTCTCACGGTGATTTGATGAGTCGTTTTACAAACGACACCGATACGTTAAGAGAATTGATGTCAGGAAGTCTTCCGAATATTGTCTCTAACGGACTTACTCTTATCGCCATCTTCATAATGATGCTGATTCTTTCGCCTCTTCTCACGTTATTTATCATCATTATGCTTGTCATTATGCTTATCATAATGAAATTCGTCGCGGGAAAAAGCGGCAAACACTTCATGCGTCAACAGGTTGAAGTGGGTGCGCTTGACGGTTATGTCGAAGAGCATATCGACGGAATGAAAGAGGTAAAGGCGTTCTGTCACGAAAATGCCGAAAAAACGGGCTTTGACAATCATAACGGCAAGTGGCGCTACACGGCGCGCAAAGCCAATACCTACGCCAACGTTTTGATGCCGATAATGGGCAACATAAGTTATGTCAATTACGCCATAACGGCAATCGGCGGCACGATAATGGCTATTAGCGGATTCGGCGGCATGACCCTTGGCAAACTCGTTGCATTTTTGCAATATTCAAGGCAATTCGGCAATCCTATTGCGCAAATGGCACAGCAAATCAACGCAATACTTCTTGGCCTTGCTGGCGCGGAAAGGATTTTTGAACTCCTTGATGCGGTACCCGAAGATGATGAAGGCTACGTCACTTTGGTGAACGCGTTTGAAGATAGTGACGGCAATATCAAAGAATGCACTGAATATACGGGCGTATGGGCGTGGAAACACTATCATAAAGCGTCCGACACCACAACGTACGTCAAATGGAAAGGCGAGGTCGAATTTGAAGACGTGACGTTTAGTTACGATAATAAAAAAGACGTATTAAGCAATATCTTCTTAGAAGCTAAACCCGGACAAAAAGTCGCACTTGTGGGCTCAACGGGTGCCGGGAAGACAACCATAACCAACCTTATCAACCGTTTCTATGACATTGACAAAGGCAAAATTCGCTTTGACAAAATCAACATCAAGAAGATAAAGAAAGAAGACTTGCGTCAATCAATGGCTATGGTGCTTCAAGATACCCACTTGTTTAGCGGCACCGTTATGGAAAATATCCGCTTTGGTAAACTCGACGCAACCGACGAAGAAGTGGTTGTTGCGGCAAAACTTGCAAACGCCGATTATTTTATAAGCCACTTGCCAAACGGTTATGACACGGTGCTATCAGGAGACGGCAACAACCTCTCGCAAGGACAGCGTCAGTTGCTGTCCATCGCCCGCGCCGCCGTTGCAAATCCGCCGGTTCTCGTCCTAGACGAAGCGACAAGTTCAATAGACACGCGCACGGAGAAACTTATTGAGCAGGGAATGGATAAACTGATGCAAGGTAGAACGGTGTTTGTCATCGCACACCGTCTGTCCACAGTCAGAAACGCCGACGTCATTTTGGTGATTGAGCACGGAGAAATAATTGAGCGCGGCAATCACGAAGAACTGCTAAATCTAAAAGGCAAGTATTATCAACTCTATACGGGCGCGTTTGAATTGGATTAATCGCAAGAGAAAGATTAGTTATTCAAAATTTTAGACGCATGAAAAGTTAATTTCAAAAAAGCGCTCCGCATCGCGGAACGCTTTTTTATTTGTTGCAAATTATAAATAATTGTGTGCTTTTGATTTTTATCTCTCGTTTGAAGTCGGAAGGTGTTTTCTGCCCGATTCAAGCGAATCTTCGGTTGGTGCGCAGTCGGTGAGAGTGCCGTTAAGATAACGATCATACGAAATCATATCAAAATATCCCGTGCCTGTAAGACCGAACAAAATGATTTTCTTTTCGCCTGTTTCTTTGCACTTTATTGCTTCGTCCATTGCAACTTTTATTGCGTGAGCAGACTCGGGAGCGGGTAGTGTGCCTTCGCATCTTGCGAACTTTACTGCCGCTTCAAACACGTCAACCTGACTTACGGCTTTCGCTTCGTCCAAAAATCCGTCATGATAGAGTTGACTTAATATCGGGCTCATTCCGTGATATCTCAGTCCGCCTGCGTGTGTTGCAGAGGGGATAAAGTCACTGCCGAGAGTGTACATCTTCGCAAGTGGCGTAACTCTGCCGGTATCGCAAAAATCGTATGCAAAAGTGCCTTTAGTCAAAGAGGGGCAACTCAAAGGTTCGACTGCAATAAATTTGGGTGATGCTTTTCTTAGAATTTTGTCGCGCATAAACGGCGCCATAAGACCGCCTAAGTTGCTTCCGCCGCCGGCGCAACCTATTACTATGTCGGGATAGCGGTCAATCTTTTCAAGAGCACTCTTGCTTTCTAAACCAATTATGGATTGATGGAGAACTACCTGATTTAGCACGCTGCCAAGGACGTACCTTGTATTTGGCGTGGTGATTGCGGCCTCCACTGCTTCGGAAATTGCTGTGCCGAGGCTTCCGCTTGTGTTATTAGGAAATTCCGCGAGCATTTTCTTGCCGACTTCCGTCGTATCGGAAGGAGAGGCAATAACTTTTGCACCGTATACATTCATAACATTGCGACGTTGCGGTTTTTGTTCGTAACTGCAACGCACCATATAAACGGTTAGATCAAGCCCAAAATATCCACAGGCCATGCTTAGCGCGGTGCCCCACTGTCCTGCACCCGTTTCAGTTGTTACTCCGCTCAAACCTTGTTGTTTGGCATAGTACGCTTGTGCGATTGCGCTGTTAAGCTTGTGTGAACCGCTCGTGTTGTTACCCTCGAATTTGTAATAGATTTCCGCAGGAGTATCCAGCATTTTTTCTAGGCAGTACGCTCTGACCAGTGGGGAGGGACGGTACATCTTGTAAAAATCTCTGATTTCGGGCGGGATTTCGATGTTCGGATCGGTGTTATTCAGTTCCTGCTTAGCAAGTTCCGTGCAAAAAACATGGCTTAAATCTTCCACCGTGACAGGTTGCATCGTGGCAGGATTGAGAAGCGGACGGTGATCCGTTTTCATATCCGCGCGTATGTTTAGCCATGCCTTCGGCAACTCGTTTTCTGTAAGGTACACTTTGTAAGGGACGTCGTTTGTTTTGCTCATAAGGCTATAGCCCTCCTTTTTTATTTTTCCGGCGGCAAAATAAAATCCGCGCAGAATACATAGTATCTGCACGGACAAAACATCACAGTTTTGCGGTACCACCGCGCTTGAAGAAACATCGCTGTTTCTCCCACTTAGCGACTGCTATCACAGCCTTGTCCTTGACGCGGACTGACGTCTGCCACTACTTTATTCATTTCGCGGCAACCCTCTAGGACCCATATTAACCGACACGTTTCTTATCCGCATCCCACCGCCGCGGACTCTCTTTAAGGCATTTTTCGGGTTTCTTCCCTTCAACGGTTTATCATATTGTATTC
>CAYJCS010000026.1:0-12530 GCA_964368715.1 uncultured Bacteroidaceae bacterium
GCCCAACCCGCTTCAAACAGACCGTCCAAATTTTTGACGTCGATTTCAAATTTACCTTTTTCTTTTAGGTCTGAATAAATCGCTTTGATTTTTTTGTCGTCGCGGCCGCACATTTCAAATATAAGTCTTTCGAGATTTGAAGACACGAGTATATCCATCGACGGAGACATTGTCTTGTGGAAAGGTCTGTTGACGTTGTATTCGCCGCTGTTGAAAAAGTCCGTGAGAATATTATTTGCGTTGCTTGCAACAATCAACTTGTTCACGGGAAGCCCCATGCGATAGGCATAATACCCTGCAAGAATATTTCCGAAATTGCCTGTCGGCACAACAAAGTTAACTTTGTCGTATAGTTCAATTTCACCGCTGCCGACAAGATCGCAGTAGGAAGAGATATAATACGCAATTTGCGGTGCCAGCCTGCCCCAGTTTATGGAATTTGCACTAGACATAGAAATGTCCATATCTTTAAGTTTTTCGACAACCGATTCGTCGTTGAAGATTGCCTTAACCGCTGTTTGCGCGTCGTCAAAATTGCCTTTTACGGCTGCAACGTGGACGTTTGCACCCTCCTGCGTCACCATTTGAAGACGTTGCATATCGCTGACGCCTTGATTTGGGAAAAACACGATAATTTCGGTCCCCTCAACGTTCTTGAAACCTTCAAGAGCCGCTTTTCCCGTATCGCCGCTTGTTGCGACCAAAATCAACGTTTTGTCTTCTCTTCCGAGTTTTTTCTTGCTTGCCACCATAAGATAGGGCAAAAGTGTCAGTGCAACGTCTTTGAACGCGAAAGTCGGGCCGTGCCACAACTCCATGACGTATAAGCCGTCTTCCACTTTTGTCACAACGGCGGGACATTCCGTAAAACGAGAGTATGCCTTTGTGGTATAATCCAAAAGTTCCTCATAGGAAAACTCGTCCATATAAAGGCCAAGGACGGTTGCGGCGCGCTCCGGATAATCCATATCAATCAGTTTTTTGAACGCTGCCTCGTCTAAAGCGGGAAATGACGACGGAACAAAAAGCCCGCCGTCATCCGATATTCCTTTTACTATTGCTTCCGCGGCACTTATCGCTTTGGAATTGTTTCTGGTGCTGATGTATTTCATTCTGACCCTTGATATTTCTTCAAAAACTCGGGAAAATTGTCCTCGTTTTCGCTGACGGTAATTATGAATTTGGTTTGTGTTGCCGTGGCAACTTTATATATATCGGTAAAGAAATCCTCCATTTCCTGAACGCTTCTTCCAAGCATTCTGTGAGCGCCGTCCAAATAAAAGCTCTCTATGTCGTGATTGCCTGCCAAAATACCCTTAATAAATCCAATAAGAGCATCTTCGCGGATATTTGCCTCGCCGTCCTTTTTCAAGATTGCAGTGTTGATGACACGGACTTGATAGCGTATTGAATACATATATCTGTCGGTGTCGGTGACGAAAACGATATCGCCTTTTGCGGTCTCGATGTTGTCATTTGCCATGTCGATAATGATTTTAGTTTTTCCTGTGCCTTTTGCTCCGGTAATAAATTTAATCATTTCGCACCTCCGATTATATTTTATAAAAAATATAAGGGAATTACAAGTCCCAATTTATCATATTTATGCAGTTTAGCTAACTTCATCGTAGGAAGCGAACTTTGCATAGTGCTCTCCGTCCGCATTTTTTATAAAGGAATTCAATTCCTTGTCGCTCATCGGCGTTACTCTGCCGTCGTCATAGCTTTTGTCCACAAAGGCCTTGATCTGAGCAACAAAAGGATCGCGTTTGTCCACCTTTGCGTCAGCAGGCAGATGATAATAACTGTTTATCCAAAAAGCTATGCCTGCAAGTCCGCTGAAGCGGTCGACAATAACTCTCGGTGAGCGGTTGAGAATCTTTTCGGTATCGAATATGTTGTAAATCTCTTGGTCTTTCAACAAGCCGTCGGCGTGAATACCTGCTTTGGTCACGTTGAAGTTTTTGCCGACAAACGGCGTCCTTTCGGGGATTGCGATTCCCATTTCGTGTTCAAAATAATCTGCAATCTCCGTGATAGCGGTCAAATCCATACCGTTTGTCGTACCGCGAAGCGAACAATACTCAATAGCCATCGCTTCAAGAGGAGTATTGCCTGTGCGTTCTCCGATGCCCAGCATGGTTGTGTTGACTGCACTGCAACCGTATAGCCAAGCGGTGGCGGCGTTTGTGACCGCCTTATAAAAGTCGTTATGTCCGTGCCACTCCAGATTTTCGGACGGGATTTCGGCATAATAACGGAAACCGTAAATTATGCCCTGTACACTTCTTGGGAGCGCGGTGCCCGGATAAGTCACTCCGTAGCCCATAGTATCGCACGCGCGGATTTTTATTGGAATTCCGCTTTCTTCGCTTAGTTTCATAAGTTCGATTGCAAAAGGTACAACAAAGCCGAAATAGTCGGCTCTTGTTATATCTTCAAAATGGCAACGAGGAACAATGCCCCTATCTAACGCCATTTTGACAATCGAAAGATACTTGTCAAGCGCCTGCGCGCGGGTAAGGTTCATTTTTTTGAAGATATGGTAATCCGAACAACTGACCAAAATGCCCGTTTCTTTGATCCCGAACTGTTTGACAAGTTCAAAATCGCTTTCGCTGGCGCGAATCCAGCTGGTTATTTGCGGAAATTCATAACCAAGTTCAAGACATTTTTCAACGGCCTTTTTGTCGTTTTCGCTATAGAGGAAAAATTCGCTCTGTCTCACAACGCCGTTGAGTCCGCCCAATTTGTGAAGCAATTTATATAGATTTACTACGTCTTTTACGGCAAATGGAGCACAAGATTGTTGCCCGTCGCGGAAAGTCGTGTCCGTGATAAAAATCTCCTTGGGGCATTCCATAGGCACGTGGCGCATATTGAAAGTCGTCTTCGGAATTTGACCGTATGTAAAAACCTTGCGGTGCAAATTCGGCTGAGTCACGTCTTGAAGGTTCGGCTTGTAGTCGTGTTCCTCAATCAGGTGATGAAATTTGTTGTATTTTATAATCATACTTAGTCCTCCCTAACGGATGCGGCATTTGTGATTGGTCAATCCTCGACGTTCTCGAGCATTTTGTTTTGCACGGCAATCTGCAGTGCGGATATCATTTCGTCCATTTCGCCAAGCATAAATTTTTCAATCGAATAAATCGTAAAACCTATGCGGTGGTCGGTCACTCTACCCTGCGGGAAGTTATACGTTCTGATGCGCTCGCTTCTGTCGCCCGTACCGACTTGCGAACGACGCGCTTGAGCGTATTCTTTGTCGGCTAGCGTTTGGTAGTAATCGTACAGGCGCGATTTCATAACTTTGAGCGCCTTTTCTCTGTTTTTGATTTGACTGCGCTCGTCTTGACATTCAACAACGATACCCGTCGGAATATGCGTCATTCGGATTGCGCTTTCGGTTTTATTGACGTGTTGCCCGCCTGCGCCGCTGCTGCGGTAAGTGTCAATTTTGAGGTCTTTTTCTTCGATGACGACTTCGACGTCTTCGGCTTCCGGCAGCACCGCAACGGTGACGGTTGAAGTGTGAATCCTACCTTGCGACTCCGTTTCAGGAACGCGCTGCACGCGATGCACGCCGCTTTCAAATTTCAGTTTTCCGTATGCGCCTTTGCCGGTTATCTCGAACACCGCTTCTTTTACGCCGCCAAGTTCCGTCATATTGATGTTTATATCCTCGACTTTCCAGCGGTTTATATCGGCATAATGCTTGTACATTCTCATTAGTTCCGTGCCAAACAGTGCGGCTTCCTCTCCGCCTGCCCCGCCGCGAATTTCAATAATTACGTTATTGTCTTCGTTGGGATTTTTGGGGAGGAGCGTAACTTTGAGAGCGTTGCCGTCTTCGTCCAAGTTTTCGCGCAGTTCGTCCATTTCGGACTTTATCATTTCGCGTATATCGGGATCTTTTTCAAGTGACAGCATTGTGGCACAATCGTCATATTCTTTTTTGTGTTTGCTATAAGTATCGTAGCATTCCACCATAGGCTCAAGTTCGCTGTGTTCCTTGCCAAGCGCCTTAAACGATTGTTGATTCGCAATTATTTCGCTCTTGCCAAGCAATTCGCTTACTTCGTTGTAGCGATTCTTGATTTTTTCCAGTTTAGCCAGCATTCCGTCCGAAATTTTCATGGCTCTTTATTTCCTTCCAATTATAGCAAATCTGTCCAGTCCGGACAAATCTTTTACGATTTCTACGTTGAAATCGCCAAATATCTTTGTTATCGCTTCTGTTTGGTCGACACCGAATTCAACCAAAAATACACCGTCTGCCGCAAGATAAGCATCTATCATTTTTGCGATTTTCAAGTAAAAGCTTAAACCGTCGGTTCCACCGTCAAGTGCAAGTTTTGGTTCAAAGTTTTTCACTTTGTTGTCAAGCGAGTTTATATCCGCCGTGGGTATGTAGGGAGGATTTACGGTGATAACGTCAAACTTTCCGTTAAGCGATTCAAAAAGGTCACCTGTCAAAAACTCAACCTTTACGCCTGCGGTCAATGCATTCGCTTTTGCCACTTCGACCGCCGAGAAAGAAATATCCGTTGCAACAACGTCAGCATTGGTGTTTTTTGCCATCGCAACAGCGATTGCACCGCTGCCCGTGCAAACGTCCGCAACGCGAACTTTCATTTGCGCGACGGTGTCGTTTTGTTTATCGGCTTTGTTCGCAGTTTTATCTTTTATGATTTGTATGGCGCGCTCTGTCAGCAGTTCAGTTTCGGGTCTGGGGATAAGCACCGAGGGATTTACCGCCAACTTTATGCCGTAAAATTCCGTGTTTCCCAAAGCGTACTGCAAAGGCTCGCCGTTTTTCATTTTGTTTGCGATGACTTCCGCACTTTTGAACTGCTCTGCCGAAATGTGAGATAGTCCACTCAGTTCACTACGTTTTTTGCCGGTAACTTCCACCAGCAACCAGTCCAAATCGCTTTCGTCCGCAAACGTGGCAATCTCGCTGATTTTCTTTCTCGCAACAGCATAGGATACCTTGATTTCAAAATTGCGTTCGGGAATCGAAGGATCGGCGTCCATTGCCAAAACGGTATTAAAGGCGACGATTGCAACTTCCAACATATCCAAGGTTGGCTGTTTGGTGGTTAGTTTTTGAAGCCACATACCGGGAGCGCGCAATATTCTTGCTATCAAGCAGTCCGATTTTGCAAGAAGTTTTAACAACTCATATGATATCCCCGCAACGACCGGTATAAACAGCAGTTTACTGGCCAGTTTAATCAGTGCGTTCAAAATACTGCTGTCCGTCAGCCAGCCGAGTGCGTCAAGTCCCCAGTTGACAAAGGCAAAAACGAGTATGCTGACCATTATGACTAGGAACATAAAAGTTGTGCCGCAACGGGAGTGCTGAGTGCTCATCGTTTGGGCGTTAAGAGGCGTCAATTCAAGTTCATGCTCATAGCAGCTGATTGTTTTGTGCTCTGCACCGTGGTACATAAACACTCGTCTTATGTCTTTCATCACCGACACGCCGACAATGTAGCAGATGAAGATTGTAAGCATAATACCGCCTTCGATGAGGCTGTACCAAAGGCTGGACAATTTGGACGAGGCAAGAGAAGGTACCTCGAAAATAAGCCCTGTTAAAAAGTTGGGCAAAAATACGAACAAGCCGATTGCGAGCGCAATTCCCAAAACAACGGAAAATCCCATAAGGATATTCATCGGGTTGATTTTAAGTTTATCCGCAATCCATTTATCGGATTTGCTGGGTTCGACAAAATCGCCGTATACTTCGGCTGAGCGCATCAATATTTTGGTGCCTTCAAAAAGCTGCGTGCAAAGATTGACCACACCCCTAACAAAAGGAAGACGGAAGAAGACGTTTTTCTCTTTGGCACTCTTAACGCGCTTGCTTTCAACGGTGATCTCACCGCTTTCGGTGCGTACTGCGGTGGCGACCGCATGCTCGCCTTTCATCATAACGCCTTCAAGTACGGCTTGGCCTCCGATGGAACATCTACGTGTCGGTTTATTTATGTTTTTTGCCATATACTCCAAAAAATAAAACGCAGCCCCCTTGACAGCGGCTGCATCTGGTTTCCAAACTAATCGAGACTGTATCTCTTCTTGAATTTGTCGACGCGGCCGCCGGTGTCGACCAGTTTTTGTTTGCCGGTGAAATAAGGATGACACTTGGAGCAGATTTCAACTCTAAGTTCGTCGCACTTTTTGGTTGTGCCGGTTTGGAACGTGTTTCCGCAAGCGCAAATGACGTTTACGGTGTGGTAATCGGGATGAATACCTTCTTTCATTTTTGTTAACTCCGTTGTTTTATGATTTCTATGCCCACACGCGCCAAACCGATGTTACGCGTATATGACATAAAGTTTCTTTATTATACCACGTAAGAGCCAAAAGTCAAGCAAATTGAAATACTAATTGCAAAGCGCATCCAGCAATTTTAAGCGCACTTTTGCACTTTCATTGTCGGTCAGCTTTCGCTCTTTTTTGTCCGATATAATCTCTCCGCTTTCAACTATTTTTGCGGGGCTGCCCCCCAGAACTATAAAGCGGTCAGCTGTCAGCAGACATTCGTCGATTGCGTGTGTGACGAAAATCACAGTCTTTTTTTCTTTTTCATTCAGTTCGACGAACTGTTCGAGCAATCTTGATTTGAGTGCGGTATCAAGCGCTTTAAAAGGTTCGTCCATAAGCAAAACGGATGCAGGATAAAGGAAGGCGCGAGCCATCGCAACACGCTGAATTTGCCCTCCGCTCAACTCTACCGGCAACTTTTTTATCTGGCCGTAGACTTCAAGAAGATTTAGCATGTTTTCTATTTTTTCACGGCGTTCTTGCTTGTCGGTGATTTTGGCGCGTAATACCAAATCAAGGTTTTTATACACCGAAATTGAGGGTATTAACCTGTCTTTTTGAAAAATGAACGATAATCCTTCTTGAGTTCCGTTTATCTCTCCGCTATATTCGCATAAGCCTGCCACTGCATTTAATAGCGTGGTTTTTCCAACGCCCGAACCACCCAAAACAACGCTGATTTTGCCGTCTTCAAATTCGGCATTGAAGTCATCAAATACGCGCATGTCACCATAGGCAACCGATAGATTTTTTATTGTCACTCCACTCATCTTGATGCCTCCCAAATTTTCTTCAGACCAAAAACAATGCCTTCAAGAGCAAACGAAAATAAAATCGCAACTATCGTCCACGCAAGCAACAGCGCTACGTCAAACGTCAGACTTGCTTTTTGCATGCTCAGTCCAATACTGTTTTTTGCATAGGTCAAAACTTCCGCCGCAATAACGACTTTCAAGGTTAGCGACACAGTTGAGCGCGTGACGTCAAAAACAGCGGGAGCAATTTGTGGCACGTAGAGCGAGAACACTCTGTTTATAGGACTGACCTTGTAGACTTTTGTCATCTCGACAAGATCAGAATCAACTCCTACAATCGCCGTATATATCGCTTGGTACAACAGAGGAAACGCCACCAAAAATCCAATAAGTATAGGCGCTTTCTGTCCGTCAAGCCAAATCATAGCGATAAGGATTATCGCCATAGTCGGCGCGGCGCGCAGTATACCGACAATCGGAGACAGCACCCTATGAACAGGCTTGAACAACCCGCCCAATCCTGCCGCCAAAAAGGCCAGTGCGAAAGAAGCCAAAACGCTAACTAGCGTGCGCATAACGGTATATCCTGTCGCAGTCCAAAACGCGCGGTCGCTTAAAAGTTCAAAAAAGTCGGCTATGCTCTTGTCGGGCATAGGAAAGATTAGCGGTTTTGCTTTTGCAAAACTGATTAACGCCCAAATCCCCAGCACCAACCCTAGGGCGGCGAGGGGATAAACAAAATTCATTACGGCCTCAAGCCATTTCGGTTTTTGCTGTTTCATTAAAATAAGTCCACACTGTTCCAATCAACGGAGGGCACCATTATCGTCAAAGCCGCAACTATATCTGCTTGTATACTCTCGGAATCCGCTTTTGTGACCGTTATGCCACAGCGCGGTATGCTTGGCGCAGGGAAGGTTGACGTACTGCCTTTTTCTTGAATAGCAGTTGTAACAGACGATGGATTTGCTGATATCCAATTCAAGTTTTCTTCAAGTTTAAGGTACAGCGCACTCATAAAAGCCTCGTCTTCGAAAAGACTGTTTTTAACAAACAAACTTGCCTGAGGGAAATTGCCGTCACCGCCGTTTATCGCTTTATACGCTTCTTGGATGTCCAGTCTGGCGCTGAAACCACCACCGTTTGGTGTTGAAAAGGCGGTTGCGGCAGGTTCTGCCAAAAGAGCAAAGTCGCACGGATTGGTATCTCTTAAAAGTGCCACGCGTGCGGCGGCTCCGTCTGCTACGAACTCCACTTCAAAATCACTGTAACTGATGTTTTCGGTATTTTCCACAACGTATCGGAAGACCTTGTCGGGTACGTTGTTTTGACCGATTGAAGCGATTCTCTTCCCTTTAAGTTCCTCAAAAGTTATAAGGTTATCGCCGCCTGCTTTTTCGGGATTACCGATGACGTAAAGATTTCCTACCACCGATACGGCCGCAAGTTTGTACGGTGCACCGTTTTTGATCAGGGTAGCGCCTGCGTTTGTGGGAGCGATGACGATATCGGCTTTTTCACCGCCTATTTGCGTCTGTATGGACGTTGCGGCAACAATAGTTCCTTCAACCTGATAGTTTGCAACGGTGACGGATTTGTTCAAAAAGTTCATACCTGCAAGCGCAGGAGTTCCGTCGGGCATTACAAATTGCAAAACAGTGGGACCCTCACTGTTTGGCCCGCATGCCGCAAGTCCGAATACACATGCGCCTATCACAGCGACAATTGCTATCAAAATTACAATTTTTTTCATATTATACTCCTCAAATTTAATCAATTTCAACGGAAGTCAGCGCGGATTTTACCGCAATTTCATTAAACTTTCCCAGCCTACCCGTAAGCGCGGATATACGCTCAAGCGAGCCTTCGACGATAAGTGCTATCGCGTTTGCTTCGCTTCTTGGAACGCCCATGCGGCCGATGATGATATCACCGAATTCGCAAAGCACCTTTTGCATCTCGACAGATACGCTTCTGTCCCCTTGCACCACAATGCCGACCACGCCAATTCTTTTCATAAAAACTCCTTTGACTTATTATGTTCCTGTTTGCAATCAAAAACGCTACAAAAAATGCCACCGCGTAAAACGATGGCACAATAATCAAAATTATTCTCCGCCGTCTTACACTCCGAACAAATCATCGTTTGGGATTGCTTTTCTATATAGTACTAAATATAACGTGATTTGTCAATACGTAAACGACGAACAATGCGTTCTATGTTCAGCAGAAAAAATAAAGACACCCGAATTTTCATTCAGGTGTCTCTTTTGTTTTGTCGTGTTGTTCCTTTTCCCCTTTCGGAGTCGCTTGGCTGCATCGGATGTGAACATTAAGTTTTGCTACGCCTGCGCTTTGTCCGGTGGGGGCTCCATTTTGATTGTTCCACGAAAAAGGTGTTTACCAAAGATTGCTTAAGGTGTTTACCAAAGATTGCTTTCGGAGACGCAATGTTGTTGCATAGGTGCCGCGTCACAACACGGCACAACTTGAAAGACACCCGAATTTTCATTCAGGTGTCTTGTCTGCATAGCCGTGTTGTTCCTTTCCCCCCTTTCGGAGTCGCTTGGCTGCATCGGATGTGAACATCAAGTTTTGCTACGCCTGCGCTTTGTCCGATGGGGGTCCCCCTTCGTTATGGCACACAGAGTGTTGTTCCACGAAAAAGGTGTTTACCAAAGATTGCTTAAGGTGTTTACCAAAGATTGCTTTCGGACACGCAGTGCTGCTGCATGGGTGCCATAACGAAGAAACCTTCGGCTCTTTCTTTGCCGCATTGTTCGCCCATGGATTTATCCCTTAGTGACAGATACAACTCTATGCCAAGCAGTGCTAACTTCGGCATTTGCGATTCGTGCAGTTTTATCGCTGCGCTTCTTGCGTCTACGTCGGCGGCACTAACTTCCACAAAACTGTTTGCGCGGTGAGTGTAATAATAGGCAAGAACGTGGCTGTGCTTTATCTTGCTTGGGTCAAGATTGAGACCGTTTCTTTGTGCGACGAAATAAAATGAAGATAGATAAAGTGCGGAACCGACAGCGCGGGCGCACCTAAGATGGTCGGGATGTGTTTCAGACGGCATTGTCGGGTCGGGGCAAAAGATTACGTCGGGCGAAAACTCGTATATGCGTTTTGCGATTTCTATTGCCAAATCCCATTCGTCGTAGCGTCCGCCGTCCGGAAACATCAAGTTTTCAATATTTAAACAACCAAAACTTGCAGCCGCCTTTTTGCTTTCTTCAAGTCTTATAGCGGCAATTTTTTCGGGTGTCATCTTGGGGTCTTCCATACCCGCTCCGCCGTCGGTGCAGATGAGCATCATAACTTCTCTGCCCTCATTTATAAACTTGTTCACCGTGGCTCCCGCTCCGATTTCTATATCATCGGGATGAGGACCGACAAACAAAACTTTTTTGGCTTTTTCGACATCGGGAATAGGCATAACCTTTTTTAAAAAACCGCCTTCACATTTGTCGTCGAGTTTTGCCGCAACCTTTTTGATTGCCTTGAAATACGCCATTTATTCCTCCTTACGCAAGGTTAACAAGCCCTGCCAATTTAAGTTTCTCTATGAGTTCAACAAGTGATTGCATTCCCGCGCCGTCAGATGAAGGCACAAGGTCGCTTGTTGCAAGTGTTATTATATCTGTGATAGTTTCATCAAAAAATGCATCTATTAATTTAGCCAAATCAGATTTGACAAACGCTATATTTGCGTTTAGGTCGCTTGTCAATTTCGCTCTAGTGGCATTATAAATTTTCTCAAACCAGTCTTTTGTTATATCATCAACCGAGGATACGCCGGTAACTCCGGAATACGCGATGAATCTGAGAGCGGAATTTCTTAGTGCCGTCACACCGTCCTTCCCTCCGCTGCCAACATACTTGTAGTAGTTGGATTTAAACGCTTCAAGCATAACATCGTAAACGGTTATATCTCTGATGACCGTTGGAAGTTCTGTATTAGAGCGGACGTTGCACATCAAATCGACATAGAAAAACACAACGTTTTTTTGATAATTCGTGCCGCTGCTTGTAAACAAGCCATCAGCGATGCCCTTTGCCCATTGCTTTGAAGACGTAACTTGCTCTTCCAATTTTTGTGCGTCGGGCTCATCGTAGTCGATGCCTAAAGCTGACAGGAACATACGCGAATAAATTATCGCCGCATTGGGTGCTTGTTCGTCTGCATAAAAATATTGATCGTTGGTTATCGACGTTATCAAATCCGAAAGATTTGCATAAACTCCCGCGCCGTTTTTCGTGGTCAAAATTTCGCCTGCGTCGACAATCAAGTCACACAAGACAGGTAAAAAATCAACGGTGAGATAGGCACCTTTTAGCATCGTCATCAGATTGGTTAAAAACGGCAATGAGTCTTGAAGTGTATCCGACAGCGATCTGATGAGCCAGTCTCCGTCATTCACAAGTTTGCCAAGCGCGGACTCTATGCTATCCAGTTCTTCTAATGTGAAAGCGTCTTTCATTTGCGCAACGCTGTTTATGACACTTTCGGCGTATACCGCAACTTCGGATACGCTGGCGTTTTCAAGTGCGCCTGAAGACAGTGCCGAAATCAAATCACCGCCGTTGTTTCCTTCAAAGAGCATCGCGATTTCATAAATAAAGCGCGATATCGTTTTAATTCCCGTTTCGGCGCTAATAATTGCCGAAGAGATCTCGCCTTTTGTCTGTACAAACGACGTTGAAGAAGCCTTCAACGAGTTTACGTAGTCCAGTGAATCGTTTAGGTTATCGCGCGCAGTTGCATTTTGCGGCAAAAGTTTCACTTCTTCCAATTTCGCCTTGCATAAATCAATTACGCAATCTCCGCTTTGCGACAAAGCATACATCGTCTGATACGCCAGATTCGCCACGTCGTCGGCAGTTAGGCCAATCTCATTCACAATGGGCAGAAATTTGTCCGAATTGGTCTTTGCATCGGCGAACAAAGCCTTCCCCTCGTCGGATAAAAGCACGGTGTTGATTCTTTGGAGTTTTGAGGTTTGCAAGGGGCTGTCGTATAATACTTGCGATACAAAATCAACCCAATAGACTGCATTGACGTAATCGCCGCAAGTGTCAAGCGATGCTATCTGCTCGTTTGACATATCTTTTTTCCAGTCGGAATTGATTGAACTTAAAACTATCGTTACAAACTCTGACTTTGCGTCTTCTCTTGAAGTATCAGGAGGAACGATTATGTCATCGTCTTTATTGCACGCAAAAAGCATACTAGCCGACAAAATCAGTGCAAGTATGAGAAATATTGAAGTAAAAATTTTCGATGCTTTTTTCATTATTCTATTAAAGTTTCCCCTCAAACCCATGCAACTGTCATTATGACAGATAGAGTCAATGGATTTATCCATTACGTTCTTTTCATATTATAACTCCGTTTGAACCCCAAAATCAAGGGCAGAACGGAATAGGCAA
>CAYJCS010000027.1:0-763 GCA_964368715.1 uncultured Bacteroidaceae bacterium
TTTTCGAACCTTCACGCGTTCTTATGGCAATTTGTCCTCCGGCGAAAAAGTTTTATAGGGCAATGGAAAACAAGAAGTTTTTGGACTATTGGAACAGAAAGAACGCAAAATAAATTAGATACTTTTGATTGTCTTTACAAAGAAATTGGATAAATTAATCCCGCAAGCATAACGCCTGCGGGATTTTTGTAACAAATGATTTGTGCTTGCACAAAATTCGGTAAACCGCAAAATAAATTTTGTGGGGTTTGAGCCTAAGCGTCAGCGACACGACGTGTCGGTTACACGCATCTGCGTGTGCGGCGCCAGCAAAGGCACCCAGTCGGTGGTACTTCGCGTGCTAGGCACGCTCGTTCCACCTACAGGCACTCGCAAAAGCACGCTCGTGCTACGCACTCACGCTTGATTTCTTTTTCTCTTCGTCACCTTACTGTCGGACTCGTAGGTGCGAAGCACCGTAGTAGCGCAGGCGTTGTGCTTGCACAACTCCGGGGTCCCCGCAAAATAAATTTTGTGGGGTTTTAGCCTAAGCGTCAGCGACACGACGTGTCGGTTACACGCATCTGCGTGTGCGGCGCCAGCAAAGGCACCCAGTCGGTGGTACTTCGCGTGCTAGGCACGCTCGTTCCACCTACAGGCACTCGCAAAAGCACGCTCGTGCTACGCACTCACGCTTGATTTCTTTTTCTCTTCGTCACCTTACTGTCGGACTCGTAGGTGCGAAGCACCGTAGCAGCGATGTTGGTGCCGGTGGTACTCGCCT
>CAYJCS010000027.1:863-12282 GCA_964368715.1 uncultured Bacteroidaceae bacterium
TTGGCTCGTTCCACCTACGGGCACTCGCAAAAGCACGCTCGTGCTACGCACTCACGCTTGATTTCTTTTTCTCCTCGTTTCCTGATAGTCGGACTCGTAGGTGCATAGCACCGTAGCAGCGATGTTGGTGCCGGTGGTACTCGCCTTTGGCTCGTTCCACCTACGGGCACTCGCAAAAGCACGCTCGTGCTACGCACTCACTTTTCTTTGCTTTTTTAAACGCCCTCGGTTATGCAAGCATATCTCGGTCGTTATAAAAAACAAAGTCGCCTTGATTTCTCAAGGCGGCTTTTGCTCGTTGGTGCCGGTGGTCGGACTCGAACCGACACGGATGTTTAGTCCACAGGATTTTGAGTCCAGCGCGTCTGCCAGTTTCACCACACCGGCGCAAGTGATAATATACCACAAACCAAGCCTTGTTGCAACTATTTTTTGTTTGATAAATGCGTTTTAGTTTTAATCTAAACATAAACGATATTGACATATCCACAAACAAAGTGTTAAACTATAATTTATGATAAGAACGCGCGCTCACGGGCGTGGTTTTACTGTTTTGTTGGCGACGTATATTAAATTTTATCGCTAACAAGAAGAAAGGAGACTTGTATGATTAAAACAGAACAGCAAATAGCAGAGATTTTTTCCTCTCTTATTCAGTGCCCTACGGTGACAAACAGCGGCAAGGAATACTTTTTGCGCTTTCAAGACGTCTTAAAAAAACAATTCCCTCTTACCTTTAAAAAATTGGAACTTATCGACCCGTCAGAAGGTTCTGACCCCAAAAACGCGGCTATAATGCTGAAATGGAAAGGGCAGTCGGATAAGCGTCCTATGGTGCTTATGGCGCACCAGGATGTTGTGCCTGCCGCCGACGGCGAGTGGAAATATCCTTCGTTTAGCGGAACTATTGCAGACGGAAAAGTTTGGGGTAGGGGCGCGATGGACTGCAAAAACACGCTTTATATCACAATCGCGGCGGTTGAGCAGTTGCTTGAAGACGGCTTTAAACCGTCAAACGACGTATACCTAAGTTATTCAGACAACGAAGAGACAAGCGGGCCCGGAGCGACTTACGCCGTTGAATGGTTCAAAAAACACGGAGTAAAGCCGGTCATAGCCGTTGACGAAGGCGGCGCAATCGTCGAAAATGCTTTCCCCGGCATGACAAAGCCGTTTGCCATGGTCGGTATCTTTGAAAAAGGATACGGCGATATTAAATTCATTGCAAAGAGCAAAGGCGGGCACAGCAGTTCTCCTCCCAAAAATACTCCCTTGGCAAGACTTGCGGCGTTTATCAATTACTGCGAAACGCACACGGTTTTCGAGCATAGAATGACAACTCCCGCGCTTGCAATGCTTAACGGCATGTCTTCGGGATTGAAAGGACCGCTTAAATTTGTGACAAAGCACGCAAACGCGCTTGCTTCGCTGATTGTCAAGGTGTTGCCAAAACTTACGCCTTTCGGGAATGCGCTTCTGGGCACTACGATGACGTTTACTATGTCATCCGCTTCGCTTGCACCAAACGCCATTCCGCAAGAAGCATGGGTTGTTGCAAACCTTAGATTTGCACCTGGAGAAAAAAGCGCTGATTGCATCGAAAAAGTAAGACAGATAGCCGCGCGCTACGATATCCAAACCGAAGTACTTTTAGCGCGGGAACACAGTGCTATGGTGGACGTGAACAGTGCGGAATACATTTATTTTACCGATACGATGAAAAAGCAATTCCCCGATATCGGAGTTTCGCCCTACCTTATGTTCGGAGGCACCGATTGCAGAAGAATGCAAGAAATCGTGCCTTGCGCCATACGCTGCACTCCTTGCAGATTGAGTCCGGAGCAGTTGGCTTCGATGCACGCGAGCAACGAGAATATCGACATAAAATCGCTTGTTGAAGGCACAGCCTTTTTCGTGGAGTTCATCAAGAACTTCCGCTGAATATAGAATACAAACAGAAGAATTGGAGAGTAAAGAATTATGAGCATTTGGCACGACGTAGACGAGACAAGAATTACTCCTACGGATTTTCTCGCTGTTATCGAGATTTCCAAAGGATGTAAAAACAAGTATGAACTGGACAAAGAGTCCGGGATGTTGATTCTTGACCGCGTCCTTTACACGTCGACGCATTATCCGGCAAACTACGGTTTTATACCCAGAACGTATTCAGAAGACAACGACCCTCTTGACGTACTTGTGCTTTGCACCGAAACAATCGTTCCGCTTGCAATGGTGCGCTGTTATCCTATCGGCGTTATGATGATGCAAGACAGCGGAGAAATGGACTACAAAATTATTGCCATTCCTTTCAAAGACCCCAACTGGAACGTATACAAAGAAGTTGAAGAACTGCCTCCCCATATAATGGACGAGATTTCGCACTTTTTCCGCGTGTACAAACAACTTGAAGGCAAGGAAACGACAGTGTTTCAAGTCAAAGACAGAGCGTTTGCAGAGTTGATAATCAAGGACAACATAAACCAATATCGCAAAAAGTTTAACAAAAAATAAACTTATAACCCGTGCGTTTCTAGGCAGGGATAATCGCTTTATGGGAAAAATTTATGACTGTATCGTAATAGGCGGCGGCGTCGTTGGCACCGCCGTTTTGGATAGGCTTGCTTCATATGGCATGTCTTCTTTACTGTTAGAGCGCGACGACGACGTCGCCTCATATGCCTCGCGCGCCAACAGCGGTATTGTCCACGCCGGCTACGACTGTGAACCAAATACGCAAAAAGCACGGTTTAACGTGCGCGGCAACGAGTTAATGTGGCGTTTGGTGCAAGAACTGCAAATTCCTAATAAGCAGTGCGGTTCAATCGTTGTTGCTCCCTCAATCGGTTATGACGGCATAAAGGACTTGTATGATAAAGGAAAAACAAACGGCGTAGAAGTTGAAATCCTGAACAGAGAACAAATTTTAAAACTCGAACCCAACGTTGCCGACTGCATAGAATACGCGCTGTACGCGCCCAAAGCGGGGATTGTTTCTCCTTATAAACTCTGCATAGGCTTAGCAGACCGAGCCGTCACAAACGGCGCCGAAATCTTGCTTGAAGCCGAAGTCACGGACATAAAAAAAGAAAACGGTTTATTTGTCGTCACAACGCCGAAAGGCACGTATTATTCAAAGATTGCAATTAACTGCGCGGGGCCTAGCGGCGCAAACATAAACGATCTTGTCGGTGCGGAGCATTACGAAACGGAGTTCAGACGCGGAGAGTATTTCGTGCTGGATAACACCGAAGGCAAAAATATCAATACTGTGATTTTCCCTTTGCCGACAGCGGCAGGAAAAGGCATACTCGTGGCACCTACTTCGGATGGAAACGTCATCTACGGACCCACGTCCACACCAACAGTCGACGGCGACAATATCGTCACTTTGGACGGCTTGGACGAAATCAGACGCAACGTGCCCCTAACTTACAATAAGCCTGCATTTGGCAAATGCATCAGAGTGTATTCGGGCGTTAGGACGATTATCGGCCACGACTTTATCGTGGGAAAATCCAAGTTGGTTGAAAACTTTGTAATGGCTATCGGCATTTGTTCTCCGGGGCTTACGTCCGCTCCTGCCATCGGCGAATACATTGAAAACATCGTGACGGAATTGCTTAACCCTAAAAAGAAAGAGAATTATGTCACGGATATGCCAAAGAAAAAACATCTAGCCTCATTAAATGACGAAGAACTTAACGCTCTTATAAAGGAAAATCCCGCTTGGGGAAAAATTGTCTGCCGCTGTGAAAAAGTGACCGAAGCAGAAATTGTGGAAGCCATACACTCGCCGCTCCCCGCTACTACCGTTGACGCAGTTAAGCGTCGCGTGCGTGCAGGAATGGGGCGGTGCCAGGGCGGTTTTTGCGCTACTCGCGTTATGGAACTGCTTGCGCACGAACTAAAGACCAGTCTGCCCGAAATCCGAAAGGGCATAGGTCACAGCGAAATCGCGCTGTTTGCCGTAAAGGAGGTGCCTGAAAAATGAAGGAGCTGCTTTACGACGTAGTGGTTGTGGGCGGAGGCCCTGCCGGCATGGCGGCGGCACTTGCCGCGCATAAAAAAGGCGCTGAGGTGCTAATAATTGAGCGCGACGCCAGGCTTGGCGGAATACTCAATCAATGCATACATTCAGGTTTCGGACTTCATTATTTTGGAGAAGAATTAACGGGGCCTGAATACGCACACCGATTTTCGACTCTTGTTGAAGAAGGCAAAATCGACGTTCTTCTAAACAGTATGGTGATGAGCCTATCTTCCGACAGAACTCTGAAAATCCTTTCTCCAAAAGGCTATATAACCCTTAAAGCGGGCGCGGTTGTGCTCGCTATGGGGTGCAGGGAGCGTACGGCGGGAGCAATCGCGCTGCCGGGAACCCGTCCCGCAGGCGTTTATACGGCGGGTATGGCGCAGAAAATCTGCAACGTAGAAGGGTACCTTGTCGGAAAAGAGGTTGTAATTTTAGGAAGCGGCGATATTGGACTTATTATGGCACGTCGCATGACATTGGAAGGCGCAAAAGTCAAACTGGTCATTGAACTTATGCCTTATTCTAGCGGTCTCAAAAGAAATATAGTGCAGTGCCTTAACGACTTTGATATACCTATCGTTTATTCTCACACCGTAACCAGGCTTGTCGGAAAACCGCGCTTGACGGGGTTGTATTATGCGCCCGTGGGCGAAGATAAACGCCCTGTGATTGAAAAGGAGCAGTTTATATCCTGTGACAGTCTGTTGCTATCAGTTGGACTTATCCCCGAAAACGATTTGCTTGACGGTATGGATATTGAAATGTCCAAAATCACTTCGGGAGCGGTTGTCGACGAAAACCGTATGACTTCCGTGCCGGGTATTTTCTCTTGCGGAAACGTCTTGCACGTTCACGATCTGGTGGACAACGTTTCGCACGAAGCCGAAGTCGCGGGAGACGCGGCGGCTGATTTTGCCGCGGGTTTACTCAACAATGAACAGACATTTAGAGTCATTGCCACGGGCGGAGTGCGTTACGCTTTGCCTCAGAAAGTGCATACGGGCGAGGGGGAAGTGCAAATTTTCTTCCGCGTCGGCGGCGTATTTAAGGGCAAATCGGTGGTTGTAGAGTGCGGCGGAAAAACGCTGTATCAAAAAAAACGCATGATACTCTCGCCCGGCGAGATGGAAAACGTCAAAATAAACCGCGCCGACATAACGGCCGACGTCACTTTAAAATTGGTGTAGGAGGGGAGTATGGAAAAAGTGCTAAATACGATTTGCATAATGTGTCCTATGGGCTGCCCTCTGACCGTTCAAGAAGTGGACGGAATTATAGTTGTGGAAGGAAACACGTGCGTGCGCGGACGCGACTACGGCAGGCAGGAATTTACCGCGCCTATGCGTACAGTCACAACACTTGTCAAACTTGAAGGCGGCGGGGTGGCGTCGGTTAAAACCTTCTTAGCCGTGCCCAAAGACAAAATGTTTGATGTACTGGATTTTATCCGTACTCTTACCGCAAAGAAAGATTGCAATATCGGAGACGTGATTGCAAAAGACATAATTGGACTTAATGTTGATTTGCTTATAACCGGCAAACCCCAATAAATTACCGTTTTTTAAGCGGTTAAATTTTAATCAAAAAAGAAAAATAGCGTTGTAAAAATACGGCATAATTTTGTTAAATTTTAGGTGAAAAATGCAAAAGATTAAACGGATATTCAATAATCGTCCCCTATGTTTTTTTGCGTTTTTCTTTATTATCGGCTTGCTTATAACCGAAGGAATTTATCCAAATTCCGCACTGTTTAGATTGATACCTCTGCTCCTGTCGCTTTCCTTTACGGCAGGATTTCTTTTTTTCAAATCAACACGAAAGTTCTCATATATGGCATTTGCGCTCGCACTGGGCGTTTTATTTATGAGCGGTGCGTGCGACGTATATATCACACGCTCGATAAAGGGCGGATACATAGAGATAGAAGGTCGCGTTGCAAGCGAAATCGTGGTTGAAGACGGCGTGACTTCGTTCACACTTGAAGACGTTTCCACTCCCGACGGTGATATAAAAGGTAGGGTTGCCGTGCGAGTGTGGCATAGCGTAGAACCAAACTTCGGTGCGGGAGACACCGTGCGAATGGACGGGGAATTATCTTTTTATGAGCACGAGCGATTTGACACTTTTTACTCGTGGCGCGCGACAAGCCGTAAGTTCTATGATATGGAAAGTAGCGGAAACGTTGAAAAAATATCGGACGGCGAGGCGCCTTTCCCCGGGAATTTGCAACTTGCCGTCAAAAAAGTGTTGTATGAAAATTTGGGTGATGATGCCGGCATTTGCATTGCCCTAATTCTGGGAGATAAGGTTGGACTGGACGGGGAGTTGTACGACGACGTAAAAAACAGCGGTTTGGCACACGTCCTAGCCGTCAGCGGACTGCACGTCACCACTCTTGCCACAATGCTTTATTTCTTGCTCAAAAAACTGAAAGTCAATACAAAAGCAAGTTTTTTAGTCGTCGCGGTTTTGACTCTGTTTTACGTTATGCTTTGCTCGTTTACACCGTCGGCCGTGCGTGCATTAATTATGACGTGCGTGCTCAACTTTTCAAACGCATTCGGATTAAAAAGCGACAAGTTGTCATCGCTGTCGCTTGCCGCAATTTTACTGCTTTTTATCAACCCGCTAAATATTTTGAGCGTAGGCTTTTTACTTTCGTTTTTCGCTGTTTTGGGGTTGTTCCTTTTTGGTTCGTCGTTTGAAACATTTTTAAGAAACCTTGTGCGTCTTCCAAAAAACGACAGCCGCAGACTGTTTAAAGTAGCCGGTTTGAACGGAGCCGAAATGCTTGATCGGACGGGTAGCATTGTCTATGAAAGGGCGCGAAGTTACTTTTGTTCCGCCTGCGCCGTTTGCTTTGCCGCAAACGTTTTCACGCTGCCACTTAGCGCGTTTTTCTTTGGAGAAGTGCAAACTTTATTTTTCCTGTCCAACTTAATAATGGTGCCGTATCTGATGTTTATCTATCTGTTTTTGATTTTAAACACCTTTTTTGCGTTGATAACGACTTCCGGAGGGGGCTTGGTTGCGACAAAGATGTTGCTCATTCCGTTCAAAGCGTGGGTGGCATCAATCGGCAGTTTGCCGTTTGCTGCAGTCAGCGTACCCGTGGGAGTAATATTCTTGTTTTGTTGGATTTTTAGTGCTGTTGTGCTTTCGTCCTATGTATTTTTGAATCGGCGAACAAAGTTTTCGGTCTTGCTCGTATGGTGGTCGGTATGTCTTGCTTTGTCAGTTGCAGCAATACTGGCGACGAACTGAACAAATTCGATTTGTACACTTTGCGACTGCAAAAAACGCATTAAAAAAGAATTAAAAACAACTGAACAGCTATATGGTGTCAATCAAAAAAGCTCGAATGTGAGTGCATATTTCGTCGCCAATCCAAAAATCAAAAAAAGATTGATTAACAAGAAATTGTATGATAAACTAAATAACTAGATAATTCATAACGTAGAGGTTGTGATTTAGCAGTGTATTATATGTTAAAAAATGCGCTGTATCAGCCTCATCAAGGGGTACTTAAATGAGTGTTTTGACAGGTTTTACAGAATATATTCTCCTTGCCGCACTTGCGCTCGGTATTCTTGTCGCTCTGATTTTCGCGGTTATTGCCGCGGCAAAACTGGGCAGACAAAAAGACGAAGACGAGTTTAATCCGCTTGCCGAGTACGACGGAGTGGACGTTTTCAACTTAGAAGAAAGGGCCGAAGTTCCAGCGGTTGCAAACTCTGCCGAGGATGAATCTTTGAAAGCAAAAGAGACTTCTGCCGAAGTGACCGAAAATACTGCCATAGCAGAGCAAACAAATAAAGCCGCGGCAGCAACTGAGGCTGTGAATGCCGTTCAAGCGGCAAAAAGCGAACCTGAAAAAACCGTCGCCGCGGAGACACAAAAAACGGCTCAAAAACCTGTTTTGGCGGAATTTGTGCCTATAGCAAAACGTCAAGGCAACTGGTCCAACTACGACGGAGAATACGAAGGCTATTATTACGATCCTGTCGACGTTTGCTACTATGAGGGCATCGCTCCTGAAAACATTCAAAAGATGTATCTTCCTGCCGAGCCTGCTCCCGTTGTCAAAAACATCAAATCCCCCGACGCTCCTCTTGATGACAAACCAAAGGCAAAGCGCGGAGCAATCGCGCCTGCAAAACCGGGCGAAATGGATATGGCCGCAATTTTCGGACAGTATATCATTGAGCACGAAGGCAGCGAATATTTCTTCACACTCTATTCCAACAACGGCGCGGTTCTTTACGAGAGTTTTAATTATGCAAACGAGCAGTATTGCCGCGATGCCGTCAAACATTTCAAAAAGAACGTTTTGGCAGGCACGTTCTCCTTGAAAGGCGATGCAGGAAAATTCCGTTTTGTGCTGGTTAGAAAACTTAACACCTACTTCGGACCCGACAAGGGAACCCGCGCAGATGCGGAAGCCAGTATTAATTTGTTGAAATATTACGCCCAAACCGACGTAATCAAAAACCAATAAGCGGTAAAACAGCGAATAACTTTGTCAAGCGCCCAATTTTGATGCTCACGTACTAAAAGTACGCTCCGCGCAAAATGAGGCGCTTTTCTCGTTCTTCATCTGTTTTACCGCTTATTGCCATAAACAAATAGCATTGTCATGTATCCCAATTTTGATGCTCACGTACTAAAAGTACGCTCCGCGCAAAATGAGGCGCTTTTCTCGTTCTTCATCTGTTTTAACGTTTATTGTTAAACTCAAAGTATTACAGAATAATTTAAACACTAATGGAGTTACGAGTATTGGACAATATGCGTTTTCGTATTGCTATTCCATCACTAATATTGTTTTTCCATACGGTGTTACCGCATTGCCAACTGCATGTTTTATGTTTTGTAGTTCCCTTGTTAGTGTAACTATTCCGGAAACTGTGACGAGTATAACAACATCTGTTTTCTATAAATGTTATTCTTTACCTAACATTGCTCTACCTGACGGTATCATTACTATCGGAACGCAATCTTTTAGAGAATGTTATGCTCTTTCTAGCATACATATCCCAAGCGGACTTACTCAAATTTCTCAAAATTTATTCCAAGATTGTCATAGCTTGGTCAACGTAGTTATACCTGAAGGCGTAACCGTGATTGATAATAGTGCATTCCAAAATTGTGATAGTCTAACGCACGTTACCATTCCTACCACTTTGACGAAGATAGGGAGCTACACATTTTATTATTGCTATTCTCTTATCAGTCTAACAATTCCTGCAGGTGTCACAAGTATAGGAAGTAACGCATTGTATTATAATCATTCAATCAAGAGTATAACTATGTTAGGAAGCGTACCACCCACATTAAGTTATAATATTGAAACTTACATACATAACGGAAGATATATTATTTATGTTCCCGCTGGTACTATAGCCGTTTATTCAGCTGCAACAAACTGGGTAAGTTCTGCTGCAAGAATAAAGGAGTATTAAAGTATGGTAGTAATGGAAGAAAATTACGGAGACAATCTTGTTAGAACCTACAGTGATGCAGGTAAATACATAGTGCAAAACGAAACCGGCATTGAATACGCTGAAGCAGTTGATGTCCCGAACAGGTACACCTATTCGGAAACTGATCACGATATTGAAATCGTGCACGATGTTGGGGTTGAAGAAGAAACGGAGTGACATTATAATAAAGGTAAGAAAAAATTCACTCTAAATCAAACTACACTTTTATTTAAAATTCAGTACGGGAAAACGTACTTAAAAATAACCAGCTGGTTAGTGCTACTACCCAGCTCAAAATGTGCTAAAATTACCCCAAAAATAGCGCATTTTTTTGATGCCAAAAATATATCGAAATACCCCAATTATAGGGGTTTTTTGCATTGACGCAAACCGCTACACTTCTACTGTTTTGCGTACTTCTAGAAACAAAGGTACGCAAAATGTACGCAAAGTGCCAAATCTTACCCCAAAATGGCAAAAAAACAACGTTCCCACGAAACCGTGAAAACGTTGAGAATTTTTGAAAAACCCTACTGTTTAGTAGGCTTATAGCGTTTTTTCGAGACCCTCTTGGACTGCCACTGCGCAGGCCACAGACGCCCCAACCATAGGGTTGTTGCCCATGCCGATGAGTCCCATCATTTCTACGTGTGCGGGGACGGAAGAAGAGCCCGCGAACTGCGCGTCGGAGTGCATTCTGCCCATGGTGTCGGTCATGCCGTAAGAGGCGGGACCTGCTCCCATATTGTCGGGGTGAAGCGTTCTGCCGGTGCCGCCGCCGCTTGCCACGGAGAAGTATTTTTTGCCGTTGTCGACGCACCATTTTTTGTAGGTGCCTGCGACTGGGTGTTGGAAGCGGGTGGGGTTGGTGGAATTGCCTGTGATGGAAACGTCCACGTCTTCAAGACGCATAATCGCCACACCTTCGGTGACGTCATCCGCACCGTAAACGCGTACTGCCGCGCGGTCGCCTTTTGAATATGCCGTTTCTTTTACAACCGCGACTTCGCCGGTGTAGTAATCCATTTTTGTTTGAACGTAGGTAAAGCCGTTGATGCGTGAAATGATAAAGGCGGCGTCTTTACCAAGTCCGTTCAATATGACTTTAAGCGGCTGTTTGCGGACTTTGTTTGCGGTTTTTGCAATACCGATTGCGCCTTCTGCCGCGGCAAAAGATTCGTGACCGGCTAGGAACGCGAAACATTTGGTGTTTTCTCTAAGGAGCATTGCGGCGAGGTTGCCGTGTCCAAGACCGACTTTGCGCTGTTCTGCAACGGAACCGGGGATACAGAAACTCTGCAAACCGATACCGATTGCTTCTGCTGCGTCTGCGGCGTTAACGCAACCTTTCTTTATTGCGATTGCGCAACCAACGGTGTATGCCCAAACTGCATTTTCAAACGCGATAGGCTGGATACCTTTGATGATTGCATCGCAATCGACACCCTTTTCAAGGCATATTGCTTTTGCGTCTTCAAGGTCCGCTATTCCATTTTGTTTTAGGGCAGCGTTGATTTTGTTTATTCTTCTTTCATAGCCTTCGAAAGTTACACTCATAGTCGTATCTCCTTATTCTTTGCGGGGATCAATCCACTTTACGGCGCCGTCTTCGGCTTTGAATCTGCCGTAGGTGCCGGTGCATTTTGCGACGGCTTCGTTTGCATCGATGCCTTTTTTGATCATTTCCATCAAAACGCCGAGCTTGCAAAATTGATAGCCTATAATTTCTCCGTTTTCATCAAGAGCGATTTTCGTGACGTAACCTTCTGCCATTTCAAGATAACGAGGGCCTTTTGCCACGGTTGAGTACATTGTGCCGATTTGGCTTCTTGTGCCTTTGCCCAAATCTTCAAGTCCTGCGCCGATGACCAGACCGCCTTCGGAAAAAGCCGATTGAGTT
>CAYJCS010000028.1:0-12278 GCA_964368715.1 uncultured Bacteroidaceae bacterium
ATGATAAACAAAGTGCCCGGCGAATACGACCAAAAATTTGAAGAACTGAAAGCGTTTTACGGTTATATGATGGGGCATCCGGGCAAAAAACTCAATTTTATGGGCAATGAGTTTGCGCAGTTTATCGAATGGAATTATCAGCAGGAGTTGGATTGGTTTTTGCTTGATTATCCCCGTCACCGCACTTTCCGCAAATTTATCAAAGATTTAAACGCATTTTATTTGGAACATAAGGAACTTTGGCAATTGGATTGCAGTTATGACGGCTTCAAATGGATAGTGGTGGACGATAATAAACAGAATATAATAAGCTTTATCCGCAAGGCGGCCGACGGCAGTTATCTTGTATGTGTTGTCAATTTCTCGCCCGTCGAGAGATTGAAATACGTGATGGGTGTGCCTGAAAACAAGATATACCGCACAGAACTCACTTCCGCTCTTAAAAAATACGGCGGAGACGAGGAGCGCAGACAAAGTTTCCGCGCGGTGAACAAGCCCTCGCACGGCTATCCGTATTCGATAAAAATAAATATACCCAAAAACTCGGTGATGTTTTTGATTGCCGAAGATAAGGAGGATAAAAATGAAGGCAAGCAGCAATAAGGAATGTATCGCGATGTTGCTAGCAGGAGGTCAAGGCACCAGACTCGGTGTACTTACCAACGACGTTGCCAAACCTGCGGTCCCTTTTGGAGCAAAATATCGCATTATCGACTTTCCTCTTTCGAACTGTATCAACAGCGGTATCGACACTATAGGCGTGCTGACGCAATACCGCCCGTTTGAACTTCATCAATACATCGGCAACGGACAGCCGTGGGACTTAGACAGGCTCAACGGCGGTATATTCGTTCTGCCTCCTTTTATGCGCGCGAAGTCCGGCGAATGGTACAAAGGCACCGCAAACGCAATCTACCAAAACATAGATTTCATCGACAACTACAATCCCGATTATGTGGTTTTGCTTTCGGGCGACCATATCTACAAGATGGATTATGCGGATATGTTGACCGCTCACAAGGCTAACCGCGCGGGTTGTACGATTGCCGTACTTGATGTTCCGATTCAAGAAGCGAGCCGTTTCGGCATTTTGAATCTGAAAGGCAAGACGATGGAAATCGAGCAGTTTGAGGAAAAACCCAAACAGCCCAAAAGCACCAAAGCCAGTATGGGCATCTATATTTTCACGTGGAAAGTGCTTCGCAAATATTTGATTGATGACGAGAATGACAAGACAAGCGAAAACGATTTCGGAAAGAACATAATCCCCAAAATGCTTATAGACGGCGAGCGTATGTTTGCCTATCAGTTTGACGGCTATTGGAAGGACGTAGGAACCATATCCTCGCTTTGGGAAGCCAATATGGACATTTTGCGCGGAGGAGCGGGATGCCTTAATCTCGACGACGACAAATGGAAAATTTACGCCAGAAATATGGCAGAACCGCCGCAGTACATTTCATCCACAGGCAAGGTCATAAACTGTCTTATCTCTGAAGGAACCATAGTCCACGGCACTGTTAAGGACAGCGTGATTTCTCATTCAGTAATTATCGGCAAGGACGCTTATATTGAAGGCTCTATCATTATGCCCGGTGCCGTCATAGGCGAGGGCGCGGATATACGCTATTCAATCATCGGTTGGGACGCACAAATAGGCCGAAACTGCATGATTGGAGAAACTCTTGACGGTTGCAAACCCGGCGAATGGAAAATCAGCGTCGTCGGTCCTCATCACGTTTTGCCCGACGGCTCGGTTGTCGGCGCAAACGAGATGATAGGTTAGGAGGTAATTATGAAAAACAATACCCTCGCAGTTCTGTTCGCGTCGGACGCGGAAACGCACCTCAATGATTTGACCATTCACCGCACAACGGCGTCGCTTCCTTTTGGCGGCAGATACCGTCTTATCGACTTTGTTTTGTCAAATCTGGTCAGTGCAAACATAACCAAAATCGGCATAATCACCAGAAACAACTACAACAGCCTTATGGACCACATCAGACAGGGCAGAGATTGGGACTTAAACCGCAAAAACGGCGGTATTTCCGTGTATCCTCCCTTTGTTTTCAACAATCTGAACAACGTTTATAAGGGCAAAATCGAGGCACTTTACACGCTCCGCGGATTTATGCTCAGCGCATCGGAAGAGTACGTCGTCATATCAAACACAAATATCGCTTTTAATATCGACTTTGAAGAGGTGGAACAATTCCACATCGAGAAAGGAGCGGATATTACAATGCTGACTTATTATACCGACGACACCAACCCGCGCAAAAATATCATCACCGCCGACAAAAACAAGCGCATCAAAGATATGCGTTTCCCCGTCGGCACGGATACGGGCAAGCAATTGTGCAACCTCAACATCTATTACATCAAAAAAGATTTGCTCATTTCGCTCGTTGACAACGCTTATGCGCACGGCCTTTACGATTTTGAAAAGGACATAATTCAAAAAAGCCTCGAAGACTTGTACGTTATGAGCTATGAAGTCCAGAATTTTGTTGCTGTCATTGACAGAATCCCAACTTATTTCAAGCACAGCATGGCACTTCTTGATCCCGAAGTAAGAGAGGATCTGTTCTATAGCAACTCTACGATTTTGACAAAGGTCAAAGACAGCGTCCCGACCAAGTATAAGAGCGGGGCAAACGTTCACAACTCTATTGTTGCAGACGGTTGCGAAATCGACGGCACCGTTGAAAACAGCGTGCTGTTCCGTAGTGTCAGAGTGGAAAAAGGTGCCGTAATCCGAAATTCGATTATAATGGAAAACGGCATTGTCATGGAAAACGCAACGCTTGATTACACCATAACCGACAAAGACTGCATTATTCAAAGCGGCAGACATCTAAGCGGATACGAATCTTATCCTATGGTTGTGGTCAAAGGCAAGATTATTTAGTTACAGATTGCGGATACGAAAAAGAATTCGGAACGCGACTGAAAAATGCGCGCAAAGCGTCAATTTGTGCTCATAATCAGCCTAACGAACACTAAGCGAGCAAATGCCGCGCGAAACCGAGTTATGGTAATTTAGGAGATGAAAATGAAAATTTTGTTCGTTGCATCGGAAGCGATGCCTTTCATCAGAACGGGCGGTCTGGGTGACGTTGCCGGCTCTTTGCCGAAAGCGTATGTAAAACTCGGACACGATGCGCGCGTTATACTGCCTTTTTACAAAGAAGAGATCAAAGACGTTTTAAAAAACGGCTTCCGCTTTGTCGGTTCCACTTTTGTGGAACTCAGTTGGCGTCGTCAGTACTGCGGCATATACGAAGCAATTTGGGAAGGCGTCACCTATTATTTTATCGACAACGAATATTATTTCAAGCGTCGCGGACTTTACGGACACTTTGACGACGGAGAACGCTTTGCCTTCTTTTCAAAAGCGGTACTGGAAGTTGTGCCGCTTATAGATTTTTATCCGGACATTTTGCATTGCAACGACTGGCATTCTGCCTTGACGCCCGTTTTTTTGGACGTATTCTACCGTTTTGACCCCAACTATCAAAAAATCAAGACGGTGCTTACAATTCACAATATTGAGTTCCAAGGCAAATACGATATGTCGCTTGCATCGGGTATATTGGGGCTTCCTGAATGGGCGCAACCTCTTGTTGCAAACGACGGCTGCGTAAATTATATGAAAGGCGGCATTGAGAGCGCATTAGCGGTGACAACCGTCAGCGAAACGTACGCGACGGAAATACTCGATCCGTTTTATTCCTATGGCTTAGAGGGTATACTTGCCGCAAGAAGTTATAAAATCCACGGCGTCACAAACGGCATAGACACCGCGCTTTACAATCCAAAGACTGATGACGCTCTGTTTGTCAATTATACGTCAAAAAGCGTATCCAAGAAAGAGGAAAACAAAAAGGCGTTTTGCGAACTTATCAATCTTCCGTATGTTAAAGACAGACCGATGCTTGCAATGGTGACAAGGCTTACCGAGCAAAAGGGTATGGACCTTGTGGCGGCGGTTATCGACGACATATTAAGAGCCGACATACAGTTTGTTGTATTAGGCACCGGCAACTGGAAATACGAAAATTTAATAAAGTCGGTTGAAACTGATTATCCTGCAAAATTCCGCGGGATTTTGCAGTTCTCTTCAGATTTAGCAAGCAAACTCTACGCGGCATCAGATTTGTTTTTGATGCCCTCGAAATTCGAGCCTTGCGGGCTTAGTCAACTTATCGCCATGACCTATGGTTCCGTGCCGATCGTGAGAGAAACCGGCGGACTTAAAGACACCGTCACACCCTACAATCCCGAAACAGGCGAGGGTACGGGATATACGTTCAAAACATACAATAGTTACGATATGCTTGACGCAATATGGCGCGCATACGGGGCGTATTTCGACAAAGAAAACTGGAAAAAAGTGAAATTAAACGGAATGAAAGGCGACTACGGTTGGGAGCAAAGCGCCAAAAAATATCTGGACATATACAATAACATCTGAAAAAAATCTGATAGAAATCTTTCGGCCGGGGGAAAACGGAAGAAAGGAAAGGAATAATGAACAAATATTCAGTTACGGCAAATGAATTTACCGATCAACTAACGGCAACTCTCGCACGATTTTTCGGTGTGAAACCGGAAGATGCCAGCAAAGCGCAAATTTACCAGGCGACCTGTGCATGCGTGCGTGATATTCTCACACAAACCAGAGTAAACTTCAAAAAGGTCGTTCGTGAAAAGAACGCCAAACAAGTCTACTATATGTCGATGGAGTTTTTGCTTGGCAGAAGCCTCAAGAATCACCTTTTCAACATGGGCATCACCGACGAAGTGACTCAAGCGGTCAATTCCATGGGTTTAGACATGGACGAGTTGTATTCGTTTGAGCCGGACGCTGGACTGGGAAACGGCGGACTTGGAAGACTGGCGGCGGCGTATATGGATGCACTCACTTCCCGCGGATATGCCGCGAGCGGCTTTTCCATAATGTACGACTACGGCATTTTCAAGCAGATTATCGTGGACGGTTGGCAATTGGAACAGCCCGATGACTGGCTGAAAATGGGCGGCATATGGCTTTCTCCCAGAATGGAGGAAGTGTATGAAATCAAGTTCGGAGGAAACGTTGACGAAAATTGGGAAAACGGAAAACTCAAAGTTTCGCAGCGCGATTACACGACCGTACTCGCCGTGCCTTACGATATGAACATATCCGGTTACGACACAAAAACCGTCAACCGCATTCGTCTTTGGTCATCCAAAGCGCCCGTGGACTTTGATATGTCGATGTTTAGCCGCGGCGAATACGTCAAGGCTATGACGGCAAAGGCCATGGCGGAAAGCATTTCCAAAGTGCTCTATCCCGCCGACGACCACATAGAGGGAAAATCTCTGCGTCTAAAACAACAATATTTCTTTGTTTCCGCGTCAATGCAGAGCATAATTAAGCGTCATTTCAAGACAAATCCGTCGCTTGACAATCTTGCCGACTGCGTGGCAATCCATATCAACGACACGCACCCCACTCTTTGTATACCCGAACTTATGAGAATCCTACTAGACGATTACGGAATGAGTTGGGAAAAAGCGTGGGAAATCACCACAAATACAGTCAGTTATACAAATCACACCGTTATGGCGGAAGCGCTTGAAAAGTGGCCGCAGGACCTCTTCCAAAGCCTGCTACCCAGAATTTATCAAATCGTTCAAGAAATCAATCAGCGCTTCTGCAACGAACTATGGGCGTTTTATCCAAACAACTGGGATGCAGTAAATCGCAACGCTATTTTAGGCAACGGACAAATAAGAATGGCAAATTTGTGCCTTGCAACCTCGCACACCATAAACGGCGTCAGCGCGCTGCACAGCGACATACTCCGTCACGACGTTTTTGCCGATTACTATGCCATGCACCCCGAAAAATTCACCAACGTCACCAACGGTATAACTCACCGCAGATGGGTGGCGGAGGCGAACCCCGGCCTTGCCTCGCTAATAACTGAACTTATCGGCGACGGTTGGCTTAAAGACGCCGACAAATTGCAGGATTTACAAAAGTATATGGGCGACAGTTCGGTGCTTGAACGCCTTGACGTTATTAAACGTGCAAACAAAGAAAATCTTGCTAAGTATATTCTTGAACACAACAACGTCGTCGTCAATCCCGATTCGATTTTCGATGTGCAAGTCAAACGTCTGCACGAATACAAGCGTCAGTTATTAAACGCGTTGCACATTCTGGATTTGTATTTCCGCATAAAGGATAATCCAAATCTCGATATTCAGCCGCGCACGTTTATATTCGGCGCAAAGGCGGCATCTGCCTATTATATGGCAAAACAGATTATTCGCTTTATTTGCACGCTCGGTAACGTTATCAACAACGATCCCGACGTCAAAGACAAAATTAAGGTCGTATATTTGGAAAACTACCGCGTTTCGCTTGCGGAAATCATTATGCCGGCGGCGGAAGTGTCGGAACAAATTTCCGTTGCAGGCAAGGAAGCAAGCGGCACCGGAAATATGAAATTTATGATAAACGGCGCGCTTACCATCGGCACAATGGACGGCGCCAACGTGGAAATCAACCAAGAAGTGGGCAACGAAAATATGTTTTTGTTCGGCTTGCTCGCAGACGAAGTGCAAGAGATGTGGCGCAACGGATACAACCCCACACGCTATTATCAAACCAATCCTCGCATAAAACGTGTGCTCGACGCTTTGCGCGTAGGCTTGAACGGAGTCAGTTTCGGCGAAATTTCAGACAGTCTGACAATCGGAAACGGCGGAGCGGCCGACGGATTTATGGTGCTTGCCGACTTTGACAGTTACGCTGCCGCACAACAGCGTGTCAACGATACCTACAAAGACCGTGCCACATGGAACAGGATGTCGCTTATCAATATATCCAAATCCGGTTTTTTTGCCGCCGACCGTGCCGTGGAGGAATACGCACAGCGTATTTGGAGGCTTGAACCTATCGGCATAGACAAAATAAAATGATTCGATGTTTAATCCTCTTCTCGACAAAAAACCCTGCGGCGCAGCCGTTTTAGGGAAAGAAATCACTTATGAATTTCCCCTCGAAACCTCTTTTGGTATTGAGAGGGTTTTTATAGTTTTAAGAAAAAACAAAACCACTTTGAGGTTTGAGTTGACGGGCAAGTTTAACCGTGACAACCAAATTGTTTTCTTCGGCTCGCTGTCGATTAACGAGGCGGGAATTTGGCATTATCGCTTTGAGGGCAAGTTCGCCGACGGCACATTTGCATTCTTCGGACGCGGAGACGACGGCGTTGCCATAAAGGGCGATTGGCTGCCGGAATGGCAGTTAACAGTCACAAAAAGCGATTATAAAACCCCCGAATGGGCAAAAACAGGTTTAATTTATCATATCTTTGCAGACAGGTTTTGTAAGGCGGGCGAAAGGGAATTTTCGAAAGAGGGCAAACTCCATTATGATTGGTACGAAACGCCGGACTATGCAAAAAAAGGTGTGGAATACCGCGCCGACGATTTTTTCGGAGGCAACGCCGAAGGCATAATTTCAAAACTGGATTATCTAGAAAAACTGGGAGTTACGACGCTCTATCTTTCTCCGATATTCGAGTCCAGCAGCAATCACCGCTACGACACCGGCGACTATATGAAAATCGACAAATTGTTCGGCGACGAAAAAATATTTGCGGAACTTATAAAAGAGGCTGAAAAAAAAGGTATTCGCGTTATCCTAGACGGCGTTTTCAATCATACGGGTTCGGACAGCCGCTATTTCAACAAAAAAGGAAAATATCCCACAATCGGAGCGTATCAAAGCGAAGACAGCCCCTATTATGACTGGTACTATTTTTATGATTTCCCCGATTCGTATCACTGCTGGTGGGGCTCTACCGTTGTGCCAACTGTCAACAAATCGGCAAAGGGATACCGCGAATTGATTTTGGGCGAAAACGGTGTACTCAAAAAATGGCAGAATCTTGGCGTAAAAGGCTGGAGATTGGATGTCGTGGACGAATTGCCGATTGACTTTACGACTATGATTTGCAGCAGAATAAGACAAATCGACCCTGATGCTTACGTTGTCGGAGAGGTTTGGGAAGACGCTTCAACAAAAGTAAGTTATGGCAGTCTGCGCCCATATTTTACATCGGGGCAACTAGACGCGGTCATGAACTATCCTTTCAAAGAAGCGATTTTGAAATTCGCGGCGGGCGGCAACGCAGACGAATTTAAACGCAAAATCACAACTATTTTGGAAAACTATCCTAAAGAAAATTTAGACTGTTGTATGACGCTTCTCGGCACGCACGACACAGTGCGCGCGCTCACGGCACTTGGTTTAGAAAACACACCTCGGAAAATAGAAGACAGAGCCGAATTCCGTCTTTCGGAAAGCCAATACAATGTTGCGGTAAAACGTCTTAAACTGGCGTCACTGCTGCAATACACGCTTCCCGGTGTTCCGTGCCTATATTACGGTGATGAGACAGGTATGCAAGGATTTGAAGATCCTCTAAACCGCGGAACATATCCTTGGGGCAGAGAAGACAAAGACTTGCTTTGTCACTATCTAAAACTTGGCGAACTCAGAAAGACTTATGCCGAACTTTTGCAAGGAGAAACGCATTTTGAAAATAATTTAGCCGGCATAGTTTTTGAAAGAACATCTGAAAAAGGCGTTTTGAGGGTGGAAGTCAATCAAGATAGCGCGCAGGTTTTTGTTAACGGTAAAACGGTGTTTTCACTATAAAATAATTTTTGCATTTTTCTTTCGAATTCGTTTTTAATATCTCCTCGGTTAACTTTTGAAACTAGAATTGACGTGAAAATTTGAGTTTATTTTTTGATTGCAATCTTATTCGATTGTCTTTGCGTTTTTTATAGGTTTTTCAGGGAAATCCGCGCTTTACTTTGCGGGCGCGCTGTTATATAATGTTTGTGTTCTATAAGAACACGGGAGATAATTATGAAAAAAAACCAAAATGTGACGGAAGAAGTTTTGACATCACAATCGCCTGTAACACAAGATAGCGGCGCTCAGTCAGAAGGTCAAACTCCGGACATGGACGGCGGTGCAAACACCCCCGAAGCATCAAAAAAACTCAAACTAAATTATGGAATAACGTTTAAAGTCGGATTTGCCTTTGCAATCATTTGCATGTTCTGGGGAGCCTACGACTTTGTGGTTCCGCTTCTTCTTGAAAACGCCTACGGTCTTCCAAACTGGGCAAGAGGCTTGGTTATGGGACTTGATAATCTGCTTTCATTGTTTATGCTGCCTCTGTTTGGCAAAATAAGTGACAAAGCGAGCGGAAAACTTGTCAAGAAGTTGGGCAGACGCACGCCTTTCATCGTGATTGGCACCATCTGCGCCGTAGTCTTGATGGTATTTGTGCCTATCGTTACAATCGGCCAGCAAAAAAATGCCAATGCCGAGATAGAGGCAATCGAGGCCAAACTCAACGACGATGCCTTTATGCAGCCCCTTCTTACGGAATGGTATGAAAATTCCGAAGATGGCATAGAAGGCAGCAAAAATTTTTGCGACATCAAATATCTAAACAATAACGACATTTCAAAAGAAGAATTTGTAGCGATACGTTTTGATGACAAAATGACGTCTAAAAAAGCGATTTTGAACTTTATCGGTGCGGTCACTTATTCTTACGAAGGAGAGGAAATCTCCGATTTGAGCGCCGTTGAGCCTGTTTCTGGCAAAACTTATCAAGAAATCATCGACGGCAACGCCAATTATAAGAAATTTGTTGCGAGCGGCATAAATAATTACCGCAGTGACCAAATCCACGATAAATACACAACGTCAAACGAAGGTATCAAGAGCCTTGCCGTATATATGGTGATTTTACTTTTGGTGCTGATTGCGATGGCGACTTTCAGAAGTCCCGCGGTTGCGCTCATGCCCGACGTAACGCCAAAGCCCTTGCGCTCTCAAGCCAACGCGGTAATAAACCTTTGCGGTGGTATTGGCGGTGCGATAGCCTTCCTCATTTATACAATAGTGCTGTTTGGCACAAATCTTTATAATTACGTCATAATATTCGGCTCGGTTGCGGCAGGTATGTTGCTTCTTCTCGCGGGATTCTTAGCACTTGTCAAGGAGCGCAAACTCGTGGCAAGATGTCAAGAAATCTGCAAAGAATACGGCATTGACGACTTTGACGAAGAAGAATCCGAAGAAACAAAACTCAAAGCCGAAAAACTGCTTGAACAAAGCGAAGGCATTGAAAGCGGCTCATTTGAGTTGGACGGCAAGCCAGACGGAAACGTCGAAGAGATGATTGATAACACATCATTGGAATTTGCCAAAGGCGTAGTTGAAAACTCAAAGAAGAGTTTGTCGCCAAAAGACTGGTGGAACTCAAAGACCGACCTTGAAAAGGGCAGGCTGAAATCCTTCTGGCTCATACTCGCATCCATATTTATGTGGTTTATGGGCTACAATGCCATCTCGTCCAACTTGTCGGTTTACACCACAAAAGCACTCAATCTTTCAGCAGGTATAGCCTCAATCATCTCCGGTGTGTCGATGGGCGTCAGCGCAATTGCGTTTATCCCAGTCGGTTATCTTGCGGTAAAGATAGGCAGAAGAAAATCCATTATGCTCGGTTTCGGCTTGGCTGTATTATCTTTCGTTTTGATTTGCTTTGTCGTCACTCCTCAAGATAATGCCGCAATACCCGCGGCACTCTTTGCGGTGTTCTATCTGCTTGCAGGATTTGGACTTATCATTGCAAACGTCAACACTTTCCCGATGGTTACGGAACTTTCCACAGCCGAAACCGTTGGACAATACACCGGATATTATTATATGGCAACCATGTCGGCACAGGCGATTACTCCTATGCTCGGCGGCCTTATTATGGATTTCCAAAAAGAGAATTATCTATTTTTATACGGTGCAATCTGCATTGTGGCCGCAATATTGCTTATGCTCTTTGTCAAACACGGCGACGGCAAACAAATTCCCGGCGCGAAAAAAATGAGCAAAGACGAAAAAAAACAGGTTAGACTTGACGCTTTGGAAAACGCTTAACCTAAAACGCATTATTTTTTGACAGATATGCGCGCATTGACAAGATGCGCGCATAAAAAGAATTCGCAATTAAAAAGCATAATAAACGCTATGCAGCGGAGATAATAAGCTTAGTATCAAAAAATCCCATTAACATTTAGCGCTGCGGAAAAGATTAGTTAAAATTTATATTTGCGAGATTTGATACCTAGCAAAATTAAAGATAAAAAATCAAACTTACATAAAAGCATAAAATTAGGAGGTTTTATGAGAGAAGAACTAAGAAAATACGCCAATGAGGCGTATTCAATCGCAACACACGCGGCAAATGAAATAGGTCCCCGTTTGCCCGGCTCGGAAAACGAAGCAAAATTTCACGGCTTTATGAAGGGCAAACTCGAGGATATAGGGCTAAAACCCGTTCAGGAAAAATTCCTTGTTTCTCCGCGCGCATCAATCGGCGGCATACCCTATGCCGGTTGGGCGGGAATTATCGCCGCGATTGTAGTTTTGCTCGGCACGGTTTTCAACGCCGCTCAAATTTACTTTCTTGCTTTTATTGGCATGGTCTGCGTTTGGGGCTGGCTTATAAACAGCGTCTTCTTTTATAAAACTTGGCTTGATTGGTGCTTCCACCAAGAAGTATCACACAACACCTATGCCGAACTTTTTCCAAAGAGCGGCAAATACGATTACACCATTATGCTGTCCGGCCACACCGACACAAGTTGGAACTGGAAACACAGCGCAATTAAGAGCAAACTTAATCCCGCGTTTGCGTTTATCAAAGTCGGTCTAGGTGCGCTTTGCATAATTTTCACGACCGTCTCCGCTTTGGTGCTCTTTTGCATGCTTGCCAGAATTAACAGCATTCAATCCGCCCAAAACGTAACAATTTCGATGGCTATTGAGTTGGCTAATCTTGTAAACAATTATGTGAATTTTTCAACAATATACGCCTATTTGACGCCTTTCCTCATTATAGGCTCTTTCCTTGTCACGCTATGGCTTGATAAAAATGAAAAGGTTGCTTCTCCCGGCGCAATGGACAACGCAACGGGCATCGCGATTGCATACACCGTCACCAAATACTTCAAAGAAAACCCGGACAAAATGCCCAAAAACTGCCGTATTATCGACCTTAACTGCGGTTCCGAAGAAGCGGGACTCAGAGGTTCAATCGCTTTCACAAGAGCGCACAAAGGCGAAGACATACTCAAAAACTGCTGGAATATCAACCTTGATTCCATCGCCGACAAAGACTTTTTTG
>CAYJCS010000029.1:0-12246 GCA_964368715.1 uncultured Bacteroidaceae bacterium
TGCGCGCCGAAACACTCCGCACTCCTGACGATTGCGCCAAGATTGTGCGGGTCGGTTATGCCGTCAAGCAACACAACAAGCAAGTCCTCGCTCTTGTTTTTTGCGAGGTTTATTATATCGTCGAGAGTGGAATATTCAAATTCCGTAATTTGCGCGAGTACGCCTTGATGATTGCCGTTTTCGGAGAGTTTGTCCATGGTAAACCGATCGACATAAGTTATCACGGTGCGGTTATCTTTTGCCAGTTTAAAAATGGGTGCCAAAGACGTGTCGATTTCACCTTTCGGCAGATAGATTTTTTCTATTGTTTTGCCAGCGCGAAATGCTTCTTTGACGGGGTTTCTGCCGTAAATTATCATAAATTCTCCTCAAACGAAATGTTAAGTAGTCGGATAAGTCTTTCTTCTTTACCGGTAAGGTACAAATATCCTAAGACGGCTTCAAGACCGCTGGCTTTCCTGTATTCGCTCATTTCGGCGTGTTTTGCGGACGTCTGAACGTGGCAGTTGCGCGCGCGGCGGAAAATATCCGCTTCGGTTTCGTCAAAAAGAGGAGCGACCAAATCGACGACGCGGGATTGCGAAACCGCTTTTACTACCTTTGTAACTTCTTTGTGCAAAACACCCGTTTTAGAGCTGGAAGCAAGAGTTACTCGGGTGCGCGTATAAAGCGATTGCACGGCGTCACCGATGAACGCAAGCGACATAGGATGCAGTTTCAATGCCTGTTCAGGCTGTATGGGCAATGCAATTTTGAATATTGAGTTATCCATAATATGTAATTGTACTACAAATGGGCATTATTGACAATCGTCACAAAAAAATATATTATAATTATGTAAACGCTGCGCATCGGCGCGCATTAACGCATGCAAGCGGCCGATAAATAATTTGCGAGTGGAGTAGTGCCATATGAAAACGACTTCGACAATTTTAAAAGCAAGCAAGTTATTTATGCTTGTATTTTTAATTATTTTGACAGCCTCAATTTTGACGGCATGTTCGGTTTACAATTATATTTTCAAGACCAGTGATGAAAACCAGGTGGGTATCACTTCCGTTTCAATTTCCGCCCAGGATGGGCTAAATGAAGACGGAAATAATTATTTTGCAGCTTTGGGCGAGACTTTTTCGCTTAAAGCCAACGTCAACGAGGGCGCACCCTCTTCTATCACATACGTTTGGTCGGTTGGCAAGTCGGGCGAAGCGGCAACAGTCATTCAAGGTGAAAACGGTGACATCTTGAGTTATGCGATTGAAGAGTACAACGCTGAAGGTTACATATTCTCTGTGACGGCAAACGACGTGCCGTGCTCGCAGACGATGAAAGTGTATACGGCCTACGCAAATCTTAACAACGTCTACATTTCGTCAACAACCGACAGGGTATTGGACGGAGTAATACAAAGAAAAATCGTTCAGACCTCATCGATAACGTTTAAGGCAAATTGGAACTCTCAATATATGGACCCTGAAAAGTCCTCATTATGCACTTTTGAATGGAGAATCGGTATCAGTCCGACAGTGCTATCCACAGGAAATGAATTTACTATAGAGCAACCCACCACTGAGGGAGATTTGACTATAAAGCTGACAATGAAAGAGGGAACTGCCATAAAAAACGCGTCGGTAACACTATCCGTTGTCAACAGATTTTTTGCGGTCGACAAAATTTCGCTTCTAATGAGCGCAGGAGCGGTGTCGGACGGAAGCGGGCAGTACGTTCAAACAACGTCTTCGCCCGAATCGCCTTTTTCGGCGGTGTCATTATCGGCGTCGGTTGCGCCTGTCGGCACGGATAACAGCAAAGAAGTTTCCTGGACGGTGAGAAACCGAAACGGCATTAGCACGCTTAGTGGAACAAGCAGAGAGCTGTCATTCACTCCGTCTTACGGCGAAAACTACGTCACGGCAACGATAGATAACGTGGCAAGCGACGAGTTGAACGTAATCGCGATGACCGGAATAGATTACAACTCACACAAGGAAGAGATAGACGACGTTTTTGTGTGGGATAACGGCATTTATAACCACTACGTATCAGGCCAGGCTGATTTGAACGCTTTGGTGTGCTACATAATTTCAAGACACGAAACAGCGACCAGTTCTTCCGACAGCACAGCGCACTCGATTTACGTTGCAAAAGCCGAATGGAAAGACGGCGGCGGCAACGGCACTCCCGCATTTTCCGCTGCAATCAGTACCGCGATGAGCGCGTCTGACGAATCGGGGTATTTCCCATTTAACTATTCCACGTCAGTGATATACATTGTTCCGTCGTCAGGCGGAATGGATGCGGCGTTTGGAAATCCAAGCATAAACTACACGTCGACGTACACCGTGACGCAGTATGATAACGTGATAACGCACTTTTCTGCAAGCACTGAGGAGCGTACGGTTTTGCCCATAGACTCTTCATTAAATACGTTAACAATCAAAAACAGCGATCAACTTTACCGAGCCGTCGGTTGGGGGTACAAACCGGTCTTTGAAAGCAATGCTGAAGGCATTAAACTGCAAACTCTATACGGTAAGGCGCGAGCAGTGCTATGCGATATCATTGACGACAATATGAGCGAGTTTGAAAAGGTACGCGCCATTTGTGAATGGATAAGTCAGGAAGTGGACTACGACTATTCCGCGGCCGAAAGTAGCGCGGGCATAGCGGAGAAGGTTACATACAACGCATTCTATCTTGAAGGCGTGTTCGACGACAAGAAAGCGGTTTGCGACGGCAGGTCAAAAGCGTTTATACTTCTTTGCGGGATGGAAGGGATTGAATCTGTAAGAATAACCGGCGAAGCAATAACTCCTCAAAGTTCCACTCCCGTCGGTCATGCTTGGAACAAAGTATTAATCGACGTAGCAGACAGCGGAATAAAAGAATGGTATCTTATTGACACGACTTGGTCAGACATAGGAATGGCTACGCTTGCAAATGAAAAATCGGAACTTTTGACCATGCAGTATTTCTTGGTGACGGATGCCTACACCTCATCCACGCACGACGCCGAAAGCGCATTCGACCCCGTTGCAGACACTGCCTTCAATTATTACACAGGCGTTACGGTTGAAAACGGTGACAACGATTTTGATCTATACATCAACAGCGAAGATGAACTTAGAAAAGCCGTCGTTTATTCCAAAGCGAATAATGTAAGGCTTGACATAAAAGTGTCGTCAAGCGTGGCATCGACAGAGACGGCGCTTAAAGATAAAATCAGTTTGATTTTGGTCACAAACGGCGGCGGTACACGCGTTTTGGTCACTTTGGACGCATCGAGTGGATATTACAATTTGTATATTATGACTTAGTAACTGACGTAATTTTGCAAAAATCGAAAGTATGTAAAATCAAAAAGCGACCGAAAGCGGTCGCTTTTTTATGCCGAAAAATACAATTGTTGTCCATTGAAAAGTCGGGCAGTAGACTTATATTAAACGAATGCTCGTTTTTAGAGGTAAGTCCTTAATTCCTTTATGCACTTGTCATAAAACTTTATGACTTCGCCGCCAAGAGGCGGAACTTCGCAACCGTCTTTTTGCACCTCATTCATGCATTTTTGCACGCTGACCAGTCCCATATTGTAACCCTCGATAAGCATTGATGCAACGTGGGTGTTGTCGGAGTTCATCATGGCGTTCATAGCCACGCCGGCTTTCAGCATAGTCTTTTGGAATTTGTTACCTTCGGCTTGCTCTTGCTCGTCGCTGTCCAAACAACTTTTTGCTTTTGCGCAAAAGTCATTCAACCCGTCTTTTTGACGGCAAATGAGAGTTTTAAGTTTTTCATCCTCCATATATGGAAGAAGATTTTTGATGCTCTGTGCACCCATTTCAGTGTTGCGCACGATTTCTCGATATAATTTCATATATCCTCCAAGATGTTATGTATTATCGCCGTTGAAAGATTTCAGCAAGTTCTTATACGATTTTTTAGTTTAAAGTATCTTAAGTCATTATCAGTAAGTCAAGCGATCACTTTATGCTAAACAGCCTAAGCATATTTACTTGACAAAGCATCGAATCACCAGCCAAAAATTTCATGCAGTTTTTCTGCCACCCAAGACTTATAAACAACCTCTTCACCTGAACCTTGGGGAACAAAGCAAAGCGGGGGAAAAGCCACGCACCACCAGTTGTCGCCCACGCCTTCGCCGAGATTGAGTATAAGCGCGTCGTATGTGCCTTCGGGGAAAACGTAGCCGTCGTAAGTCTTTTCGGGAAATTGCTCTTTGTTTATTATAACGTTACTTAAATAAGCAAATCCGTTTATGTAAAGTGTCGAATTTGCAATTTGGCACAAATTATCCGCCTCTGCGCCAAGCATCTTCAAAGCCTCGTCTTTCGTATTGCAATCTTTTAGGCGCTCCGATAAATGCTTTGTTATCTCGTCGCGTACTTTTAATTTTACACTTTGGTCTTCTTCGGCATTTGAGTTTGCTCGAATATGTATTCGCACCACCATAGACGAAATGTCGCTTTCCGTCTCGCTTTCTTCAGCGGGCAAAATGTCGCAAGCGGTGAGCATAACCGCAAAGATCGCTATCAAAAAAAGTGCAATAAAAAAATAATTTTGTTTCATATGCGCTCCCGACGATATTATGTCCGCCGTGCAAAATCTTAAACGTAAAGAATTCGGTAAAAATGATAACGCATAAAAAGTTTTGGCTGCAGCAAAATATACGCGAGGTCTCTATGAAAACTACAACAAAATCCTTTATCGTCCTTTTTGCACTATTATTGTTTGTTTCTTTCTCGGCGGGCATCATTGCTAGCATCAATGAAACGGACAGTATATCTGTTGCCGAAGCGGCTGTATTAAAGCAGGGTAGCAGCGGATCGACTGTAAAAACCGTTCAGACCAAACTGAAGAACTGGGGTTACTACACAGGCTCCATTGACGGAATTTACGGTTCCAAAACCGTTGCTGCGGTCAAGTATTTCCAAAGAGTGAACGGTTTGTATGCCGACGGGATAGTGGGTGCAAAAACCGCCGCTGCTATCGGCATATCAATAACGTCAACCTCATCATCGTCTTCGTCCAATACTTCTTCAGATTTAAATCTTCTTTCGAGAGTGGTGTACGGCGAAGCAAGAGGAGAGCCTTATACCGGGCAAGTTGCGGTTGCCGCAGTGGTTCTCAATCGCGTAAAATCTTCGTCATTTTCCAACACAATCGCTGGTGTTGTGTATCAATCAGGTGCTTTCGACTGCGTGTCTGACGGACAGATAAATATGACGCCGAATGCAACGGCAAAAAAAGCGGCACAGGATGCACTTAACGGATGGGATCCGTCCTACGGATGTCTGTTCTATTACAATCCTGCCACGGCAACGTCAAGATGGATGCTTTCGCGTCCTGTGAAGTTGTCGATAGGCAATCACAACTTTTGTTAATGAGGTGAAATGTGAGAAACAAAAATTCTAAACCTACTGAAATTGAACAAACAACGGCTGATACAAGCCAACCAACACAGAAGAAACGCAAAAAAAATCGAACTGCAAAAATCATAGCAGTTGCCGTAACTCAGGCTTTGGGCGTGGGAGCGATTGTCGGATTGTCGGTTGCGTTGTATTACAGCCAAGATAAGATTGAATCACAGGAAAACTACAAAAACGAATTGGAAAGCGTATACTCGCGTGCCTATTATGATTTGACAGATGCGGCTGACGACATCGACATAACGATGGCGAAACTCGCCGTAGCATCAACTCCCGAAAAGCAACGCGAACTACTATATGATCTGTGGAAAACTGCAACACTTGCGGAAAATCACCTAGGAACCTTTCAAGGTAGCGACGAGGGTGTGCTTGCCGCAAGCAAATTCGTAAACCAGTTGGGCGACTATTCGCTTTATTTGGCGGGCAAAATTTCCAAGGGTGAAGCAGTAACGCCCGAAGAGAAAGAGTTGCTGACCAAATTGAAGCCGGCAACCGCAACTCTAAAGAAGGCACTTAAATCCGCCGGCGACGGTCTTAACGAAGGCAAATTGTTTGTCGGCGACGAAGGTGTGCTATCAAATTTTGCAGAACCCTTCTCGGCATTTGTCGAACCTGATATTGAATATCCCGAAATGATTTACGACGGGCCGTTCTCTGACGCACTGGAAAACAAGGGTGCGGAAGCACTTCAAGATCTTCCTGTTATAGATGAAAACAAGGGCGCGGAACTGTTAAAAACTTATTTCCCGAATGCACAAAACGTATCGTTTGTCGGAAAATGCGAAGGCAGAATCCCCACTCTAAACTATTCATTAACTGTGGACGGCAATCCGTCTTGGGCGCAACTGTCTCAAAAGGGCGGAAAACTGATAAACTTCAACTCGACGAAAGAAGACGGGCAGACTGCGGCAACACAGTTAGATGCGGGCGCCGCGGCTGTGGAGTTTGCAAAAAGGCTCGGTTACGGTGATATGCAGGTGGTATGGAGCGCAACCGCAAACGGTCAAAGGTTCTTCAATCTTGCGCCCGTGCAGGAAGGCGTAATAATTTATCCGGATTTGGTAAAAGTCAAAACCGACGCAGAAAGCGGAAATATTTTGGGATTTGACAGCAGTCACCATGCGTACAACCACAAGCCGAGAATTTTGCCAAAGCCGGTAATTTTGGAAAGCGATGCGAGAAAGGAAGTGTTTTTGGACGGCGTTGGAGAAGGTAGGCTGTCGCTGATACCCAAAAACGGTTCATCGGAAGTGCTTGCGTACGAATTTGAAGGCGAGAGCGAAGGCACGTATTTTATCTATATTGATGCCTTGACCGGCGAAGAAGCAGATATTTTATACGTTGTGGACACCGACAACGGAACCCTTCTTATGTAAAGCTATTTTGGATAATTAAAAATCATCTGACATAACTTGTTGCAAGTATATTGATTGTAACAGTAAAAAAGCCCCGCAATCGGGGCTTTCTTATTTTTTTATAGAGCGATTATTCAATTAATTTCGGTTAACTAATAATTATCGGTAAGTTAGTCCTCTGCCACTTTTTTCTTTCCGCCCAAGAACGACAAAGAAAGAACAAAGGTCAAAAGTCCCAAACCTGCGCCAACAAAGACCAAGTAGTTTTTGTCTTCAATAATTCCTTTCAAGTAGTCCAATATTGAAGGAGGATCGATCCCAAGTTCGGCCGTAATGAGCATTCCGATAAAGAAACCTTGGAGAACCGTGCAAACGGTGCCGCCAAATACGAGCAGACCGAAGATAAGTCCGAAGACCCTGGAATATTTTCCCACAAAACAGCAGATGAGGGATACCACCGCCAATATGCCTGCAAGCACAAAAGTGATGGAGGGAAGCAAATATGTAAGAGCATAGGTGACGCCGGGATCAAACCAAGTGGCTTTTACGTCTGCCATGTTCTCAATCATTTTAACAATGGGAGCAATTCCGTCAAATATAGAAAGGCCGTTCAGCAGTGCGATGTCGATAACCTTTTGGTTGACCAAATAACCGAGACAGCAGACCGCAACGATCAGCAAAGAGAATATGAACATCACAGCGCTCTTGGCTCTTCCGCCGCCTTTTTTAGCTGATTTTGCCGCTGCTTTTGCGTCAAAGTCCGCAGGTGGCGCTGCGACGAATACGGGTTCTGACGAAACTGCATTCGGGTTGGCGGGTGTGAAGGTGGGCTGAATATCGGCCGTTGAATCCGTCTTTGGTATTCTCACTCCGATTGTTACTCCGCAACTTGGGCATTTTATCTTATGCTTATAGCCATCAGGCAAACTCTCCGCATTCGCCGGAGGCTCAAAACTGATTTCTGCTCTGCAACTTGGACATCTGGTATACATAATCAGGCTCCTTCTCAATTACTTGTTAATATTATATTATTTCGCGCAGGATAAGTCAATTACAATTTGTTTATTACAGATTTGCGCCCAAATATCTCGGCCAAATATGCTGGATTATGCAATATTTTGACTTGTTTTGTCGAAGATAATCCGAGCGTAACTAAACGTGTTATTATGTGTTCAGGAGGTCGATTATGGGCAATAAATCTCATCCTGATTGTACGATACGCAACCTTGCTTTTGAGGCAAGAAGACGTCTGAACGAGGGCGAATATCACAGATTTCAGTCCGGTTTGGAACCGCCGAGGACGGCGACTACCAACCAAAAAGTATTGTATATCAAACTGCGCGATATGTTGGAGCGGGGCGAGGAACTTGTGAATCCGATAATGCAACTTGCCGATGAAAAACATCTCAATGCTCTTTCCCACGAGGAGAAGCAACGCTATATCTTTCAACTGTCTTCGGATTATCTTGCGATGAAGAAGGAATTGCTTTTGAGACTCTCCGCTTCAAAAAGTGCGGAAATTTCCGCGAAATGACTTTTAATAAAGCGTTAAGCGACAAATATCCTACATATACGCCTAGACCGAAAACAACGGTCAAATAGACGTGCAATTGTCCGAATGCGCCGTATTCAACGGACGTTAAAAACAGCAAAGTCAAACATGCAATCGCAAAAAAGTCGGTTAGCACCTGCTCTATACGGTTGCTTTTTCTTTTAAAAAGCAGAGCAAAAATCCCTCCGCAAAGTCCGAGGGCGAAAGTGACCGACGCTGAAAACAGTTGGGTAAATATGTTTGCTCCCGCTGTCATTTAAAAAGTTTTTTCAAAAAACCGGTCGGTGTCAAAGCGGCGGTATAGCGAATGGAATTGACCTTTCCTGACAATATCAGCACCCCTTCGGCAACGTCGAGTTGCACCACCGAAAGGTCCTTCCCGACTATCTCAAGAGCTTCTCCTTCAAGTTCCACACTAAGCCCCTTCGACGTAAAAGTGGGCACGCTTTTTATGCCCGTTAGCGACATTTTCTTTCCGTCCAGTTCCAATTTGTGACGTCTGAACGAACTTTGATCTTCGGCGGTTATTACGCCTTTTTCCGTTATTAAATTTGCCATATCAATAATGTATGCCTAAATAAGTGATAGATTGACTGAGGCTGAAGCATTTCGTTGACATTAAACGTAAATAATAATAAAATAGGCATATTATGAGCACGCGAGCAAGAAGCGAACAAAAAGACGTCTTAAAAACCTATGCCTTGGACAATTCAGCATTGTTTTATCCCATTATGGCAACCAAAAAGACACAGAGCATTTTCCGAATGACTGCCGTTTTGAACGACGTTGCGGACGCCTCTTTATTGGAAGATGCGATAAACGACACGCTGAAGCGATTTCCGACTTTCAAAACAAAACTGAAAGCGGGCTACGCTTGGTGGTATTTTGAAGAAAACAAAAACCGTGCGCTTGTAACCAAGTTTGTCGGCTCTCTGCTTTCCCCGATAACGGCGGAAGAAAACAACGGTTACCTGTTTCGCTTTATGGTTGATGAAAACCGCGTTGTGATGGAATTATGTCACGTTCTGGCAGACGGGAACGGGGGATTGGCTTTTTTAAAAGCCGTGTTATACCGCTACCGCAATTTGCAAGGCATCGTATTTTCATCAACCGATGGTATAGTCGACCTTGACGCCGCTCCGACAGTTACCGAATTTGAAGACGCTTTTAGACGTTACTATACGCCAATAAAAATGGGCGACGCCGACATAAAAAATCTAATGGGCGAGTTTCCGATGGAACTTACGGGAACTGTGAGCGAAGAAGGATATTCCTGTGGCATATTCAACGCTCGCTATGATGAAATGTCGGTCTTGGCAAAAAAATTGCGCGTCACGTTTACTGCTTTTGTGGCAGGAAATATTGCAGAGGCTATAAAGAGAACCGAAAACTCAACGCGTCCGATTGCGCTTATGGTTCCTGTGAATCTAAGAACGCTTTTCCCCTCCGATAATTTGAGAAACTTTGTCACTTTTGTCAGGCTTGTTTTGCACCCGAAAAAATGCTGCAGTGCAGAGGAATTTGCCGTGGAAGCGAATAAGCAGTTAAAGCAAAAAACGACAAAAGAAGAAATGAATAAAATGATTTCCACGACGGTACGTTCAGAAAGAGCCGCAATATTAAGGTTCTCTCCGTTATGGCTGAAAACCTTCATCGCAAAAGCGGTAAAAAAGGTTTTAAAGTCCCGTCAAACTCTAATTTTGAGCAACCTAGGCAGAGTGACAATGCCAAAAGAACTGGGTGTTAAGCGAATGGAATTTTACGTCAACGTTTCAAGCAGATCAAAGGTTAATGTCGGTGTTAACACCATTGGTGAAAACGTCACTATTACATTCACGAGAAGCATTGTAGAAACCAAACTGCAAGACGCTTTTAAATATCTTATGCAATCAAACGGAGTGAATGTAACTACGCTATAAAAATCACATTCGAAGTTTTATCCGTTTAATCTGGCGGATAAAGAGAGGATATATGAAAAAAATGAATTCCGAAGAACTTCGCAAGGCTTATCTTGATTTCTTTGAAAATAGAGGACACGCTGTCATTCCGACTGCCTCGCTTATCCCTGAAAACGACCCAACCGTTTTGTTTACAACGGCAGGGATGCATCCGCTGGTACCCTATCTTTTGGGTGAAAAACACCCGGCAGGTAAAAGGCTTACCAACGTGCAAATTTGCGTTAGAACCGGAGATATTGACGAAGTCGGCGATGCGTCGCACTGCACGTTTTTCGAGATGCTAGGCAACTGGTCGCTCGGGGACTGTTTCAAAAAACAATCCATAACCTGGTCATTTGAATTTTTGACGAAAGTACTCGGCATACCCGTTGAAATATTAAATGTCAGCGTCTTTGCCGGTGACGAAGATTGCCCGCGCGATAACGAGAGTGCAGACACTTGGAATAGTTTGGGACTGCCCGAAAAGAACATCTTTTTCCTGCCCAAAAAAAACAACTGGTGGGGACCTGCCGGCATCACCGGTCCTTGCGGTCCCGACACCGAAATGTTTATCGACACAGGCAAGCCCGCTTGTTCGGCTGGATGCTCTCCTGCTTGCGATTGCGGCAAATATCTTGAAATTTGGAACAACGTTTTTATGCAATATTTCAAGGGAGCGGACGGCAAACTCACTCCGCTAAGCCAACCCAACGTGGACACGGGTATGGGACTTGAGCGCACGCTTTGCATAATCAACGGTTTCAAATCCGTATATGAAACCGACTTGTTTGATTACGCTGTCAAAAAACTTGAAGAGTTGAGCGGTTATAAATACGGCGAAGATGAAAAAACGACTGAAGCAATGAGGATAGTCGCCGACCACACGCGCACTGCCACTTTTATGATAGGCGACGTTAAGGGCATTTCTCCTTCAAACGTCGATCAAGGCTATGTGTTGCGTCGTCTTATCCGTCGCGCGATGCGCTATTGCAGAGTGCTGAATATCAACGACGAAACCCTGACAATACTTGCGGGACTTTACGTTGACAAATATGCAAAGGTATATCCAAACATTGAAGCCAACCGCGATAGAATTATCGGTGAATTGAACGCGGAAAAAGAAAAATTTTCCAAAACCATCGAGCAAGGCTTGAAAGAATTTGACAAGATACTTTCCCATCTGCCTGCGGGGATGACCGTTTTGCCCGGGAAAACTGCGTTCCGTTTGTATGACACGTTTGGATTTCCCATTGAAATGACGGCGGAACTTGCTTTGGAGCATGCTTTTGGGGTGGACATTGAAGGTTACGAAAAGGCGTTTAAGGAGCATCAGGCTTTGTCAAAAGCAGGTGCGGAACAAAAGTTCAAGGGCGGTCTTGCCGACGGCGGCGAACTGACTGCCAGACTTCACAGTGCAACGCACCTAATGAACAAAGCACTTAAAATTGTGCTTAAAGACGAAACCATTATGCAGCGCGGCAGCAACATCACGCCCGAAAGACTGCGTTTCGACTTCGGTTTCCCGCGTCCTATGACCGAGGAGGAAATTGCCGAAGTTGAAAAACTTGTCAATGCCGAGATAAAAAAGGCTCAAAACATTGAAATGAAAGAAATGTCGGTAGAAGAAGCCAAAATCCAAGGTGCAGTCGGAGTGTTTGACGACCGCTACGGCGACGTTGTGAAAGTTTATACGATCGGTTTTAGCAAGGAAATTTGCGGAGGTCCGCACGCAGGCAACACCGGTGAATTGGGCACGTTTAAAATTTTGAAGGAACAGAGTTCTTCGGCAGGCGTAAGACGCATCAAGGCCGTCTTGGAGTGATATGATTCTCGTTGACTCGCACGTTCACACAACCAACAGTTCCGACGGAAAACTGCCCGTAAAAGAAGTTGTCGAGATTGCAAAAAAGATGGGCATAAGTTATCTATGCACCACTGACCATTTGGATATTGATCTT